>JBILUX010000188.1:0-5782 GCA_044370765.1 Candidatus Planktophila sp.
CCAGATGCGCCAGGCGCTCTTAGATGGAAACTTCGCTGACATGAAGGCCGATTTCCTTGGCCGCTATACACACCGCAGTGGCCAAGCCAGCAACTAATCGAACTTAATTCTTCGCAGCTAAACGAGCTTCACGGCGGATGCGCTGTTCGGCTGGATCTGGCACCGGAACAGCTGAAATCAACAGCTTGGTGTAATCGTGTTGAGGGTGCTTCAAAATCTGATCACGATCGCCTACTTCAACAAGGAAACCATTGTGCATCACTGCAATTCGGTGCGACAAGATGTCAACAACTGCTAAATCGTGCGAGATGAACAAGCAGGCAAAGTTCAACTTGCCTTGTAACTCTTGCAAAAGATCCAAGAATCGGGCTTGAACAGATACATCAAGTGCCGATGTTGGCTCATCTGCAATGAGTAGATCTGGTGTTAATGCAAGTGCGCGTGCGATACCTACGCGCTGGCGTTGTCCACCTGAAAGTTCGTGTGGGTAACGGTTTCGGTAGCTACGTGGAAGCTCAACCTGATCCAGAAGCTCTTCGACCGCTTTGTCTAGCGCAGCACCTTTTGCATCGCCCGAAAGGAATAGCGGCTCACCAATACTTTCACCAATAGGCAAGCGTGGATTCAGAGAGCTTGCTGGATCCTGGAAAACAATTCCTGTGTGTTTGCGAATTTCGCGCAACTCTTTATCGGTTGGCTTAGAAATATCTCGCCCAACAATTTCGATGCTTCCTTCGACAGCAGGTAGAAGTCCGATAGCGGCGCGACCAACTGTGGTCTTACCTGAACCTGACTCGCCAACAAGTCCAACGATTTCTCCTGGGAAAATCTCTAGACTGAAGTCTGTAACAGCGCGGAATGCTGGGATGCGACCATTTTTTGGATATTCAATAGAGACATTCTTCAAGCGAAGAACTGGCTCTTGGCTCTTTTGCTCTTTAGACAATGTTCGCACCGCGACTGAACCAAGCTTTGGCACAGCTGCAAGAAGTTGTTGAGTGTATGGATGCGCAGGGCGGTTGAAAATCTGATCAGCCGTTCCCTTTTCTACACACAATCCATCTTTCATAACCAAGATGTCATCTGCAAGATCTGCGACAACTCCCATGTCATGTGTAATCAGCAAAATTGCAGAGTTAAGTCTGTCTTTGAGTCCGCGGATTAAATCCAAAATTTCAGCTTGAACGGTAACGTCAAGTGCGGTTGTTGGTTCATCGGCAACAAGCAGTGCAGGATCACAGGCCAGTGATTGCGCGATCATTGCACGCTGACGCTGACCACCAGAGAGTTGATGAGGGTACTTTTGGAAAGAGCCTTCCGGATTTGGAATCTCAACCATTGTAAGAAGTTCGATGGCACGGCTCTTGGCCTCATTTGGACCCATATCAAAGTGGTTACGCAGCGTTTCAACAATCTGAAAGCCGATTGTGTACACAGGATTGAGCGCGGTCATCGGTTCTTGGAAGATATAGGCAACATCGCGACCGCGAATTTTGCGAAGCAGAGATTTCTTAGCCCCAATCATCTCTTCACCACGGACTTTTACGCTTCCTGAAACTCGTGCATTTGAAGCCAATAGGTCCATTAAACCCATTGCTGTCGTTGATTTACCTGAACCAGATTCACCTACGATTGCAAGTACTTTTCCTGCCTGTACCTGAAATTTCATGTCTATTGCAGCGGGGTACCAGACACCATCAACCCAAAAGTCAACGCTGTAGTTATCTACCTCTAAAACCGCCTGCGACGATGTCGGGTTACTGGTGTTCATCTGAGTCATTGGAATTCTCCTGCAATAATGGGGGTATGTATGAAACTTTTCGTCCCAGAAGTAATTTTGCGTGGGCTGGCATTTCGATTCTGCTGATATGTCTTTTTGCCGTTAACAGTTTTGCTGTGAATGACAACGCTCTTCAAATCTCCCTGGAACTGTTGATATGTGCTGTGTTGATCGCAATTGCCTGTGCAATCTGGATCAAACCCAAACTTGTTTTCGGGGATCACGCTCTTGAGGTTGTTAATCCTTTTAGAACTGAATCGATCGCCTACAAGGATGTGCTCGAACTTGAGACTCAATGGGCTCTCACCATTATTCACACTGGGGGTAAAACCACTGTTTGGGTTGCCCCAGCTAGTGGAAAGCGACGATGGATTGCTGAACAAAGGTTTGGCATGTTGGGAAGGAATATCCCTCTTTCCAAATCCCGTCATCTCCAATCCGAGACCATGAGCGGAAGCTTGGACAGTTTTAGCGGAG
The DNA here is from genome assembly GCA_044370765.1 of Candidatus Planktophila sp. GTDB lineage: Bacteria > Actinomycetota > Actinomycetes > Nanopelagicales > Nanopelagicaceae > Planktophila. The sequence continues at coordinate 2,258 of JBILUX010000188.1, forward strand.
AGGCCGCTTACATGATTCGAGAGCGAATTAAGCGTCTTCACTAGCTGCTCTTCCCGCTGAGCTCTTTAGCCTTCATGCGATCCTTGAAGGATAAATGTCTGCGTTGCCTTGGATCAAAGGCATCACGAAGTCCGTCACCAATAAAGTTAACGCACAGTGCAATAGTAACAATGAGAGAACCTGGCCACCAGAATAACCAAGGGCTAATGGTGAATGTGTCCTGGTACTGACTAATTAATAATCCAAGTGAAACATCAGGTGGCTTAACACCAAACCCAAGGTAGCTAAGAGCTGACTCGGCGAGAATTGCACCTGACATTAACAAAGTTCCAGAAACAATAATGACACCAATTGAATTGGGAAGAATGTGTTTGAAAATAATCCTTCGATCTGATGCTCCCGCAACTCTGGCGGCATCAACAAACTCCCGCTCTCGCAAGGAAAGGAACTCTGAGCGAACAAACCGCGCCAGACCCATCCATGCAAAGAACCCAAGAAGAAGGGCCAGCGGAATCACACCAAAACTTCCAAATCTGAATCCGATCACCGAACCAATAATGATGGTTGGGGTAACGAGGAACATATCTGTAAGTCGCATTAGAACCGCATCAACGATGCCACCAAAGTAACCTGCAATAGCACCAATTATTGTGCCGATGGTAACGCCCAAAAGGCCCACAATTAACATAACTAGGATGGATTGTTGAGCCCCGCGCATTACAAGTGCAAAATAGTCAGTTCCGATAATGTCAGTTCCAAATGGATGCTGACCAATCTGTATTCCGTCACCATCAAAAAATGAGGGTGTCAGGTCCAATGTTGGACAGCCAGATACGCCACCGTTACATGTGGCCGCAATCGCGCCCTCTGGATCAATATCGGTAATTGAGTACGGCCACCACCCGGGGATATTTACCGCGCTTGCGTTTTTCCCCAACTGAAATCCAGATGCAGTGAAAACAAAAAAAATAATGGAAATTAGGAGAACTAGAGAGCCCATCGCAGCTTTATGCTTAACAAATTTCTTAAGGATAATTTGTTTTTGGGTCAGCCCAATGGTGTCGCGATTTGCGATCTCGTTTTCATTTTTTTCGGTTTCGCGATTCATATCAGCCATTGCACTTACTTCCTTATCCGAATTCTAGGATCAACAACACCGTAAAGAAGATCTGCGACGAAGTTAGCGAAAACTGTTAAAAACGCCGAGATTATAAATACACCCATGAAAAGATTGAGGTCATAATTTCTGATGGCACTGTTAAATACTTGACCCATGCCCTTCCAGGCAAATACACCTTCGGTAATAATCGCACCACCAAACAATCCAGCAAAGTCATTAACCAAGATTGTTGTCAATGGCAGCATCGCATTTCGCATACCGTGACGAACAATCACTGTTCGCTCACTCAGACCCTTAGCGCGGGCGGTACGGATGTAATCCATGTTCAAAACTTCTAGCAAACTTCCGCGAGAGAATCTGACATAGCCTGCAAATGACACCAAGGTTAAAGCAATAGTTGGTAACAGTAGATGTGTCGCAACATCTAAACCGGATATCCAATAATTAGAAAGTTGCTCCTCAGTCAGTTGATCATTTCCTTGGCCCAAGGTCGGAATCGGTCTGCGATTGATGGCATCCGAGTTCATATATCCAGCGAACTCTCGCAAAAACCTATCAACAATAATCGGCAGGGTTGATAGCAGGGCGGTAAAAAGTCCAATTCGAATATAAACACGACGATCTATAGGGCTATTGAAGTAACCAATCGCTATGCCGGTACCGATTGTCACTACAAACAAGGCGATAACATTTAGGAATGAGGAATTGGCGGGCATCAGAGCCTGTATTGGGTAGTAAAGAATTGCTACTGCAATTGCAGTTCCAAACCCAGCACGCAATCCCTTTTTGTTATCTAGACCTGAAATTAACTGAATCACGATTGCAGCGTTTGTCAACGCCAAGAAAAAGACGCCGAAGATTCCAAGTGATGGCTCCAAGAACCAATTGGAAGAACTCACGAAGGTGAGCACCGCGCCTGCAAATACTGCTGCACCTGCAATGACAGAGAAGAAATTAGCTCTGGTTCCGCCAACAAATCCAGCGATCACCACTCCAAAGATCAAGGCGGCAATCACGATAACTTGCGGAGGGATTGTAGGGTCTGCCAAAAAGTCATTGAACTGAATCGCCATGAACTCTTTGAGGAGTACTGCCACCCAAAAAATTGGCAATGAAAACAACAGAAATGAAATGAATGTCATCACATAGTCAAAACGGCTGTACTGACGCATTGCTGTAATCATTCCTACAGAAACACCAAGAATAATCGCAAGAAAAGTTGAAGTGATGACAAGTCGCACAGTCACTGGGATTGCTTGAGCAATAATCTCGGAAACTGGAATGTTTATGGTACTCATACCTAGATCTAAATCTCCCCACAGCCCTGAAATAATTCCACGTAACCACGAGAAGTATCTGATTGGAGGAGGAACATCTAGCTGTAGATCTCTAATCATTTTTTGAATTAGAAAATCTTTATTGATTTCAGTGCTCTCGCCGAATACGGAAAGTGGATTAGAAGAGTATGCCTGAAGGTTGTAGGCAAAAAAACTCGAACCGAATACAACGACTAGCATCATGCCAAAGCGTCGTGAAATATATGCTAACAATTAATTATCCTGCCTTCGGCCCTGAAGTAAATGTATTAACTGCATTTGATAATGCAATGGACGTTGTAAATCCTAGCATTAAAACAGTGGCGGGTTTTGTGTTAGGATGACACCCCCCCAAGTTTTTTATGCTCTTTATTACTTTTTACTTAAATGACCACTCGAAGAAGTTCCAAGTGACGTTGTTTCCAATCTGTGCGATATCGATGCCCTTTAGTTCTTTGTTGTATGAAGCGAGCACTGAGTTTGCAAAGAGAGGAAGACCCATAGCATTGGCGATGATGATCTTATCTGCAGCTAATCGCTTTGCTGTGATTTCTGCAGGAGTGAGAATGTCACCTTCAAGGCTCTCCAGGATTTTATCAAGATCTGGATAGTTCCATCCGAATACATTGTTCGTACCGGTGGACTTGTAGTTACCAGTTGCACTTGACTGACTGATTGAGTTCAATCCATATCCGTACATAAATGCATCGTACTTAGAGTTCTGGTTATCCTTCAAGCCGAATAAATCCGCACTTGCATTGTCCTTGAATTCAAATCCAGCTTTTGTAATTTCAGCAGCCATCAGCTTGGCGATGTTATTTCGCAAAACTGTGTTTGCGTGCATGAAATTGATTGTAGGCCCTGGATTTGTTGCAGAAGCATTTGGATAATGCTTCTTAACAAGTGCTAGTGCCTTTGCAGTGCGTTCTGCTTGGGTACCAGCTGAGAACTCGGCTACGCCAGATGCACCTGTAATTGTCTTGTAACCAGAAGTTCCTTGGAAAATGAACTGAGTATCCAAAGGTGTTGCATCTGGCTTTATAGGCTTGACGAGTACGTCAACAATTTGCTGACGAGGAGTCGCAAGCA
>JBILUX010000075.1:0-5756 GCA_044370765.1 Candidatus Planktophila sp.
ATCAAGGAGACTACAGATATGACATTTTCACTAACGATGCCCGCCCTCGGCGAGAGCGTGACTGAAGGAACTGTTACGCGTTGGCTAAAAGCCGAAGGCGATCACGTTAATGTCGATGAGCCACTTCTTGAAGTATCGACCGACAAAGTAGATACAGAGATTCCATCTCCGGTAGCAGGAATTTTGACAAAGATTGTTGTACAGATAGATCAGACAGTTGCAGTTGGTGCAGAGCTTGCAGTAATCGCCGACGGAAATGCGGTTGTTGCTGCACCTGTGCCAACCGCCCCAGTGCCAACAGCTCCCGTTGTTGCAGCTCCCGTTGTTGCAGCTCCCGTTGTTGCAGCTCCTGCAGTTGGAGCGGGAACCGTTATAACAATGCCAGCACTTGGTGAAAGTGTCAGCGAGGGAACGGTTACTCGTTGGCTAAAGAGTGTTGGCGATAGCGTTGCAGTCGATGAGGCCCTACTTGAGGTATCAACCGACAAAGTAGATACAGAGATTCCCTCCCCCGTTGCAGGTGTTTTACTTGCAATCGATGTACCAATCGATACAACTGTCGCAGTGGGTGCACGTTTAGCGCTAATCGGCGTAAGTGGTGCAGCCCCTGTTATTGCCGCTCCAGTGTCCGAGCCAATAGCAAAGATTGCTGTGTCCGAGGTTCCAGCTCAAGTTATGCCTACAGTTGCCGTGGTTGCTGCTCCAGCCGCTGCCGCACCGATCACGCAGCCAGTCGATGCATACGTGACTCCGCTAGTACGAAAGCTTGCTAATGATTTAGGTATAAATCTTGCAACGGTTAAGGGAACTGGTGTTGGCGGACGTATTCGCCGCGAAGATATTGAAGCTCTTGGAAAAACAGTTGCCGCGTCAGTTGCTACTGGCGCAGTTGCTACTACTCCATCGTCGGCACGCACTGCTCCTTCAGTTGCAGTTTCACCTTTGCGTGGCACAACAGTGACTATGACGCGTCTGCGCAAAGTTATTGCTGCTCGCATGGTTGAATCTCTTCATGTCAGCGCTCAATTAACGACCGTCGTAGAAGTTGATGTAACTAAGATTGCACGTTTGCGCGATCGCGCTAAAGCTAACTTCGAAGCCCGTGAAGGCGTCAAGCTTTCATTCCTGCCATTCTTTGCCGTATCGATCTGCGAGGCTCTTAAGCAGCATCCGGTTCTTAACTCATCTGTTGAAGGTGACCAGATTACATATCACGGTACTGAGCACCTAGGTATCGCAGTTGATACAGAGCGCGGTTTATTAGTTCCGGTTATTTCTAATGCTGGTGATTTGAATATGGGCGGGATAGCGCGAAAGATTTCAGATCTTGCCGCGCGTACTCGCGATAACAAAGTTACTCCAGACGAACTCGGTGGTGGAACTTTCACTTTGACCAATACCGGTAGCCGCGGTGCATTATTTGACACGCCGATTATTAATCAACCACAAGTTGCAATTCTGGGTCTTGGCGCAGTTGTTAAGCGACCAATGGTTGTTCGCGGTGAAGATGGTGGCGAATCAATTGCTATCCGATCGATGGTTTATCTGGCCCTGTCGTACGATCACCGAGTTGTAGATGGCGCCGATGCCGCGCGATTCTTAGTAACGCTAAAAGAGCGTCTTGAAGGCGGAGCATTCGAATCTGACTTGGGTCTCTAATCACGTTATGAGAGTTCCAGAACGCATTGCAATTACTGGCTCATCGGGCTTAATTGGTACGGCCCTTGTCGGTCATTTGAAATCCGAAGGTCATACTGTCCAACGTTTGGTACGCAGAGCCCCTGTTGCAGTTGATGAAGTTACCTGGGATCCGCAGACTGGCTATGTTGATTTAAGCGCCCTTGAAGGCGTCGATGCAATCATTCACTTAGCTGGAGTTCCTGTAGCCGATAAGCGTTGGACAAAGAAATATAGGGCCGAGATTCTAAACTCGAGATTGCTAGGCACGGCCACAATTGCAAAGGCGGCAGCTGAAGTTAAGCCAGATGTATTTATCTCAGCGAGTGCGATTGGTTGGTATGGCGAAAGCGGAAATCGCGCCGTGGTTGAAAGCGATCGCGTAGGAGATGATTTTCTAGCTGCAGTATGCCGTGAATGGGAAGCTGCCGCTGATTTAGCAGGAGATGTACGGACTGTAAAACTTCGCACAGGTTTAGTTCTCGATCCAACTGGCGGCGCTCTAGGAAAAATGCTTCCGCTCTTTCGATTGGGATTTGGCGGAAAGTTGGGAAGCGGAAGGCAATGGTGGTCGTGGATTACCTTGCACGATGTGGTTCGAGCGATTGATTTTGCACTCGTTGAAAATATTTCAGGGCCAGTAAATCTGACTGCACCTAACCCAGTTACAAATCTAGAGTTCACTTCCGCACTTGCCCGCGCCCTTCACCGCCCGGCAGTTTTCCCAGCCCCAGCATTTGCACTCAAAGCAGCACTCGGTGGTTTTTCGACTGAAGTATTAGGTTCTAAACGCGTAATCCCACAAGCACTTCAAGAAGCTGGATTTACGTGGGACTATCCACATCTAACCGAGGCCCTAAATGCTTTGGTTGAAGATTAATTCGGCGGCCAATTTTCCTGCAAATAACGCTCCCTGTTGTGATGGAACTGCGCGATGATCGCCGATAACGTATAAATCCTCATTTATTCTTACTGGCCGTGACAAGGCCTTGCCAATGGAATGAAGCGGTAGTGCCGCTGGGATTTCATATTTAGCGATGAGTTGCCAGTCCCGCGTATCAACACCCCACATAAGCGCTAAGTGTCTTCTAACATCGGATTCGGTTGAACCCAATCCCGTAGTTGATGAGATGAGGTTGTGGCCAACTGGAGCATAAGCTGGCGAGATATCTGAAACAACAATGCTATTTATCACCGGGCCACGTCCTTGCCCATCTACAACTAATCTTCCCGAACCGGATGGGTTGATCTGCGTGCTGTGATACCACGTAATACAGCCAACCAATGTTGTTGCATCAGGTAGATCCAATAACTGCACTGCGGTAGTTGAATCTGTTGCAACAATAATCTTTTTGGCGCTGTATTCACCTTGAGACGTCTCTACAGTTGTATGTGAAATCCTCTCAACGCGCGTGTTCAGCGCAAGGTTTTTCACTCTCTTTGCAAGGGCTTCTGGAAGTTGACCAACACCCATTCGAGGCAACCCGGGTACTCCATTTATAAATGAGCGAATAATGGAGACACCGTAACCTGCATCAACGTTATGGGGATCTGCGAGAAATACACCAGTTAGAAATGGGCGCAAAACTCTCTCGTATGTTGCACCTGTTATGGAAAGCACTTCCCCGATGGATTGATCCCTTTTTGGCTTGCCTAATGCGACGCGAAGCAGTGCCAGCTTTTCAGGAATTGTTCCAGTTGCTTTATCTAAAATTGAAAATGGCGCACTCCTAGGATCTCCAATTGCATGGCGAGAATCACCTAGGGCAACCTCAACCACACGTGGCGCAGGAATAAAACCAATCTCATCGATGACATTGAGCTCAACGAGTGAGGGATACTTAGAGTTAATGAGTTGAAATCCTCGATCACATAAATAGCCATCAATTGAATCAGTTGCGATACGACCACCAGGGCGATCGCTAGCCTCTAGAACTGCAACATCAACCCCATTATCTTGAAGATGCAGAGCTGCACTTAGTCCGGCTAAGCCACTACCAATAACAATGCAATCAAATCTCTTAGCCATAATGGGCGCTTTGCCGGGCTTGATCAATAATCTGTGCAACTAACAAGGCATCAGAGTTATCTATCGGCCATGGATTCTTGCCGGCAATTGCTCCAGCCACGGCGCTATAGAAGAGTGCGTAGTTTCCATTCTCTCCACCAATCTCTTCAATCTCATCTCCTCGATGAATAAATGCTCTCGATGCCGTTGGAACGCTCCACGTGCCGCCTTTTGGATACATTCCATTGCGAAGCAACTCTTCTTGCGGATCTAACTCATGTATAACGAGAGCACCCTTTGTGCCAAGAATACGAATTCGTGGACCAGGAGCACCGACTACCGCACTTGCCGATAGATACGACATAACTCCACTGACATGTTTTAGCACTAATAGGGAGTCATCATCGGCGCCGCCACGTAGAGCGCGAACAGATGCGGTAAGGAGTTCGGCAGATCCAAACCAATCGATAGCAGTTGAAATCAAGTGCGGCTGTAAATCAAGTAGTTGTCCCCCTCCATCTTCGGGGCTCATATTCTCACGCCACGATGTTGGATTCAGATCTGGGCGAAAACGTTCAAATCGTGACTCCAATCGATGGATAGTTCCGAGCTCACCAGATGCCAGAACACGTTTAATAGTTAGCGCATCGCTATCCCAGCGACGATTAAAGAAGGTTGAAACCGGTACCCCTGCGGCAAGTGCGGCATCGATAATTGATTTCGTTTCTGCATAGCTGCGCCCCATTGGTTTATCAACAACCACAGGGATGCCAGCATTGATAGCGGCGATGGCATCGTGTGCATGAGCAATATTTGCTGAAGCAACGACAACAAGATCTAAGTCGAAAGAAACAAGTTCGGCAGAGCTTGCAACGACAGAAGCCTGCGGGAAATCCTCAATTACATGCGACTTTCGTGTTGCATTAGTGGTTGCAACCGCAACGACATCAAAACCGCAGCCCTTGAGCAATGGCGCGTGAAAATATCTGCCAGCTAATCCATAGCCCGCGATACCTACGCGAAGTGTCAACTACTTAGCCGCCAACTTCGATGGCCACCAAATCTTGCCACCGATGTCATAGGCAAGGGCTGGGACAAGGATTGTGCGGACGATAAGAGTGTCAAGCAAAACGCCAAAGGCGACTGCAAAGCCGAGCTCGGCCAAGAAGACTAATGGCAAAATACCAAGCACGCCGAATGTTGCCGCTAAGACGATGCCGGCCGAAGTAATCACGCCACCAGTAACAGTTAATCCCTTGATGACTCCTGCACGCGTACCGATCTTTGCACTCTCTTCTCGGACTCGAGTCATTAGGAAAATATTGTAATCAATGCCAAGGGCTACAAGGAAGATAAATGCAAAGAGAGGGAAGGAGGTATCTGCGCCTTTGAAGTGAAAGATATGCTCAAAGACAAGCTGACATGCTCCCAATGTTGCAAAGTAAGAGAGAACAACCGTTGATAACAATAGAAATGCAGAGATGATGCTTCGAAGTAAGAGTCCAAGAATTATCGTAATTAACACGAGAACAATCGGGATGATCGTTTTATTGTCGTGATCGGCGGCAACATCGGTATCAAATGCAACCGCGGTTGAGCCACCAACCAATATCTCTGGATCTATCGCCTGTACTGCGCTACGAATACTTGGAATCAACTCACGTGCCGCCGTTGAATCTGGATTAAGAGAAAGCGTCGCATTTAAAATAACCTGCCCATTTAAAACCTTAATTGCAGGGAGAGGTTGACCCGGGATGGGTTGTCCAGTTCGCATTGGCTCTACCGAAGCGACTCCTGAGACGCTCAATAGTGCGGCCGTAACTGCATCTACCGAGTTTTCTTTAACAATAACCTCAGTCGGCTGACCCGCTCCCCCAGGAAAATGCTGACCCAAAAGCTCTAAGCCAATGACCGAGTCCTGCTTCTTAGTAAAGGAGTCGGCGGTAGATAGGCCCTTTGCGTTTAATGTGGTTGAGAATCCAGCAAGAATGACTAGAAATATCGATGTTGCAATCCATAGCTTACGGGGACGCTTTTCAACACCTGCTCCGATTTTTGCCCATGTGCCTTC
>JBILUX010000085.1:0-5252 GCA_044370765.1 Candidatus Planktophila sp.
GAATTTGTACCCCTACAACCCGGGACACTTACTTGTGTGTGCCTATCGACATGTTGCAGATTTAACGGATTTAAGTACCGAAGAGCGCAATGAAATCACGGCCTTGACCGCTCATGCGATGATGACAATCCGCAAAGTTTCAGCACCTGAGGGCTTCAACTTAGGAATGAATCAAGGCGCAATTTCTGGCGCTGGCGTTGCCGATCATATTCACCAACATTTAGTGCCTCGCTGGAGTGGTGATGCAAATTTCATGCCGATCATTGGGCGCACGAAAGTAATACCTCAGTTGTTGATGTTGACTCGAGATGAGATAGCAGCTGCTTGGTAGCTAGTTGTGTAGCTGCGACAAGTAGTTCTTTACAATATCAACGCCAATTCCCTTTTCGATCCAAAGCGGTATAGCTGGAAATAACATTCCAGCGGCAAATGCACTACTGCCCAAAGAAGTTGAAAGCTCCAGGTACTCGTCTCGAAACTCTTGAACCAGGAGCTCATGTTCTGGCTCGCACGCAATATCTTGTGGGGGTGTCGTGCTGTAATCCACAATCCGCATCGTCTCAAGTGAAATCAAAGCGCACGGAAGTCCGGCATCATCATGGAGTACTAAAAATGGTGTCGCCATATGATCAAAGACTCTATTTGCGAGCATCACTGCATCATCGAAATCGGCCTCTAGATTCTCTAACTGCGTCACTACAACTATGCGTGGTATTTGCAACTCATCTATGGCACGCCAGATGTCGATTGTTATTTGATCAACTCCGGTAGATGGATTTATGACAAAGATCGCGCAGTCAGAATCGGCCTCGGCGACCGATGATGTATGGCCGTTAAAGGCTTGAGCCACGGCCTCTGGATGTGCGCTCTCATGGCCATAGGTGGCGATAGAGAGCGTGGATGCGGTGGAATTCACCTGCTCAGCCTACGATGGGAGGTGATGATTAGTCGCATTGTAAAACCCGCCGTTACGAGATTCATAACACCCGTAGCCGCCTTTGCCGTGCGCCTGGGTATTACGCCAAATGCCGTCACATGGGTAGGTGCAATCGGAGTCGTAGTTTCCTCTCTCTATTTTTATCCACGTGGTGATTTCTTCCTCGGTACTGCCGTTATCTCCTTCTTTGCCCTGAGCGATCTCTTCGATGGAACGATGGCGCGCATTTCTCACGCTGGCGCTAGTCGATGGGGAGGGTTTCTGGATTCGACGATTGATCGGATAACTGATTCCGCCGTTTTGATTGGTCTACTGATATTCCTCATTGATACTGAAGATCAACTTGCCATCGTCGTAGTTGTTGCTTCGGTGACTGGGATACTTGTGCCTTACATTCGCGCAAAGGCCGAGATATTCGGGATTGCATGTTCAGGTGGAATTGCCGAGCGGACAGAGCGTTTAGTGATTTCCTTATCGGCGATCGCACTAGATGGTCTCGGTCTTCCTTATGCCTTAACAGTTGGAATGTGGCTACTAGCGATACTTGGCATCATCACCGTTACACAGCGGCTGATGATTATTAGAGGTCATCACAATAAATGATGGAGCGAATCACCTCTTGGGGATATTTTGCTGCCTGGCGCTTACTGCGCTGGCTACCTGAAAACTTTGTTTACAGAACGGCCTATAAAATCTCGGATCTCTTAACTAAGAGAAATGGTGCCAGTGTTCAACGCTTGCGTTCAAATCTGGCTCGAACACAGCCATCGATTACCTCACTTGATTTGGATTTACTGGTGTATCGAGGAATGCGCTCTGCAATTAGATATTGGTGCGATACTTTTAGACTTCCTGATTGGTCACTAGAGCGCATTCAAAATACCGTAACTACTACGAATGAGTATTTACTCCTCGATGCGATCACCGCAGGCACGGGCGCCATTGTCACATTGCCGCATGTGGGAAATTACGATCACGCCGCGGCCTATTTCTGCGGAAAAGGCGCACGTCTGGTAACCGTTGCAGAGCACCTAAAACCTGAAGCTCTCTTTAAGAAGTTCATGGCATATCGCGCCGCTTTCGGAATGGAGGCGTTGCCTCTTGATGGTCGAGTGATCCCCACATTGGCGCTGCGATTAAGGGCTGGATGTGTCGTGGCCCTTGCCGCTGATAGAGATTTATCCCGCTCTGGAATTAATGTGAATTTCTTTGGGGGACCGGCACGTATGCCAGCTGGCCCAGCGATTCTTGCCTTAAAAACGCAGGCGCCACTTCTTTATGCGATGGTTTCATATACTGAGTCGGGAATACATATCGATTTTGAAAAAGTTTCAATGCCAACTCATGGAAGTGAGAGCGAAAAGATTGCGGCAATTATTCAGAGCAGCGCCGACCTCTTTGCTAAGGGAATCGCAGCCCATCCTCAGGATTGGCACATGATGCAGCGCATTTGGGTCGATGGAGATTTCAAGGAGCGCGGCTAATGATTTCAGAGAAGTTGAGGATTGGGATTGTCTGTCCTTATGGGTGGGACACACCCGGTGGAGTTCAAAATCACGTCCGTGATTTAGCAGAGTTTCTTATCGAAGCCGGTCATAATGTATCGGTCTTGGCACCGGTCATTGATGAGAGCGTACTGCCACCTTATGTCGTCAATGCAGGTAAACCGATTTCAATTCCATATAACGGCGCCGTTGCGCGCGTTCTTTTTGGTCCAATTGCCTTTGCACGAGTTCGCCAGTGGATCGCATCTGGTAATTTCGATATTTTGCATCTTCATGAACCTGCAATTCCATCCATCTCTTTGCTCGCCTGTTGGGCCGCTGAAGGACCAATGGTTGGAACCTTTCACGCCGCGGCTAAGCACCAAAAAGTCATTTATGCCATTGGTCCGATCCTTGAGCCAGCGATTGAAAAACTATCTGCCCGAATCGCAGTATCAGAGGCTGCGCGCCTGACACTTACAAATCACTTGGAGACCGATGCAGTAGTGATCCCGAATGGAATCTATGCCAAGCGATATGCAAATGGCCTTCGGCAGGATAAATGGTCTGGAAACACAATCGGCTTCATTGGTCGCTTTGAAGAGCCGCGAAAAGGTCTTCAAGTTCTGCTCGATGCACTTCCAATAATTGCCCGTTTTGCACCTGATGTAAGAGTTCTAGTTGCCGGTCCAGGGGATTCGCAAGAGGTCTTGAAATCGATCGATGCTCAACTTCGACATCGCTTTGAATTCTTAGGAAGGATTAGCGAGAGCGAAAAAGCAGATTTTATGTCCTCAGTTGCGATCTATGTAGCCCCTAATACAGGGGGAGAGTCCTTCGGAATTATTTTAGCTGAAGCCCTTGCTGGAGGTGCGTGTGTTGTCGCAAGCGACATTGCAGCTTTTGATTCACTTCTTGGCGGCGGCGAATTTGGAGCGTTATTTACCTCAGAGGATTCAACGGATTTAGCAAAGACAGTTATTGATCTTTTGCGCGATGAGAGTAAACGCAATGAACTCTCAGTTAAAGGTAAGGCCCATGCCCAGATTTTTGACTGGGAAGTTGTCGCGGATCAGATATTTTCGATCTATGAGATGGCAATGGTTGGTGGCGAAAAGATAACTCTCACATCGGAGAACCGTTCATGGAACCGTTTTCTATCAAAGGATGGCGGTAAGGCGTGAAAACAACATTGGCAATCGCCTTAATCATTCTTATTACGCTCTGGTACTTGTCATTTCTGGCAACACGTCTGGATCGACTACACCACCGCGTTGAAACGAGTTGGGCAAATCTAGATGGCCTACTTCAGCGCCGAGCAGCGATTGCATTAGAGCTAGCACGCAGCGATTTCGCCGATCCAGCCTCATCCTTACTCTTGACTGCGTCGGCATATCAAGCGCGAGAGGCGACTGTAAAAGAGCGTTCTGCCGCTGAGATGTCATTAACGGGCGCGCTTAGCCTTTTAACGATAGATGGAAAGATCCATGCCAATGAAGGTGAGCGGCTATTGCTTGAGGAGTTGCGTGGACTCACCACCAAGATTGCAATCGCAATAGCGATTCATACCGATGCCGTTTCTTCGACACAAAAGGTAAGAAAAAAGTGGGCGATTCGTCTATTCCGCCTAGCGGGGACTGCGCCATTGCCCGTCACTTATGAGTTTGAGTTCGATGCGCTCTAGAAAAATATTGCTTGCACTCCTTGCGATTTCACTGCTCACTAGCTGCTCAACCATGTCATCGACTTTCAAATCTGTTACGCCTAAACCGGTAGAGAAGAATCTCTTAAGTGGTCGTGAGGGCTTAAATGGCCCAGTTCTCGTCGTCAAGATAGATGATACAAATGCCGCTCATCCTCAGATAGGACTAGAGGATGCCGATGTTGTTTATATCGAACAGGTCGAGGGTGGATTAACTCGTTTAGCTGCAGTTTACTCCTCAGTCATTCCAATGCGCATAGGACCTGTGAGAAGTGCTCGCATTTCAGATATTGAAATCATGAGTCAGTATGGAAGAGTCGCATTTGCCTACAGCGGTGCGCAGAAAAAACTCTTGCCAGTTATTGCAGCGGCCAATCTTGCGAACTTAGGTGCACAGGCACAGCCACCGAGTATTTACACAAAGGATCCGGCGCGCAATGCTCCGTATTCAATGGTGCTGCGCGCTGATCTCTTGATGCAAAAAATTATTGACAAGGGGTACGTCGTCGATGCAGCAAAATCTGTGGGTTGGAGATTCGCCCCTGTTGATTCTCAAGGTGTGGCAATTTCGCAGGTAGTCATGCACTGGCCAGCAGCTACCTACAGCGCGGTATGGTCGGAGGTTGAAAAGCGATGGCTATTGAGCCATAACAACGAGCCTGATTTATCTGAGACTGGAAAACACCTTGGTCCAACGACTCTGGTAATCCAGATGGTCTCTATTACGGCCTCCGAATATGGAGATAAGTTTGGAGGAGTAACTCCCTTTTCCAATACCGTCGGCACCGGTACGGGCTACATTTTGCGTGATGGTAAAAGCTACACAGCGACATGGAGCCGTCCTTCCAGTGAGGTTGGAACAACGTGGAGTGCATTGGATGGCACGGAACTTACCTTTGCGCCAGGGCAGGTATGGGTGGCTCTGAGCGATCAAGAGCCTGATTTCACGCTAATACCAGCGAGCGCGAGCGCCTCACCGACAAAGTAGGATATCCCTCTAGAGATATCCACAACATTGGAGATGGTTCATGGCGCAAGAAACTGGTACTGGTCGAGTCAAGCGCGGCATGGCAGAGATGCTCAAAGGCGGCGTCATCATGGATGTCGTCAACGCTGAACAGGCGAAGAT
>JBILUX010000077.1:0-5687 GCA_044370765.1 Candidatus Planktophila sp.
CCAGCTGGGATTTCAATAATGACATCAAAGATCATTGGAGCCGACTTCCTGTTAGGACGTTCTTTGTAAAGAACGCTTCTATAGACAAAACTTGGGGTGAACGACGGGGCTCGAACCCGCGACATCCCGGACCACAACCGGGTGCTCTACCAGCTGAGCTACGTCCACCATGAGTGCCAGAGTCTACCTTCTCTAGCGGCTTTTCAGACCAGGGGTTTTCAAGCCAAGTGATTTGGCCGCATTTCTCTGAACAGTGTCGTAGGTCAGAAAATCGATTCCAGCACCTCTTACTTTCAAAGCGGAGGCTAGATGGACGGCATCTAAGGTGGCCAGATTCGTACCTTGGGATATATCAACGGCCGAGTAAGAAATCTGCTCGTTAAAATCGATGATATTGAAGGTAGCTATGTCAGCGTCGAAGAGCTTGGCAGCCATGGCGAATTCCTGAGTACTCAGGCGCTTGCGCAAGTTTATTAATGTTTCGGTCACGCCGATTCGTGACAAGTAGATCTCGCTATAGTCACTGATGATTTTTTTGCACTGCTCTGCGAACTCTTCATCTACATAGATTTTCATTAGTGCGCTGGTGTCTACATAGAGAGAGTTCAAAAGTTACGCTCGCGACGAGATTCCATCAAGATTTGCGTCGTTGTAGGTCCAGCTTTGCGCGGCTTTATCGGAGTGCTTTTACTCAAAGAGGCGCGAGTTGCTGGCTTCACCCATCCCTCTGCGACTGCACGTTTTAGAAATTCAGATTGTTTAATCTCTTCGACCTTAACCGGCGAAAGCAGACAGAGCGGCTGGCCGTGATTTGTAATAGTTATCTGCTCGCCCTGGTTAGCGCGTTGCAGTATCTCAGATAGACGATCCTTGAACTCCCTGATGCCGATTTCCATGAGGGTACAATATCAGATAATTGTGGCTACATTTAAGGGGCGATAAATACTGCGCTGCGGTAGTAGGCAAGCTCGGCGATTGAATCTTGAATATCGCCAAGGGCGCGGTGATTGCCGGTTTTGGCAGGGGATGCGAAATAGGCCTTGGGATACCAGCGGCGTGCTAACTCTTTGATCGATGAGACGTCGATGGTTCGGTAATGCAGGAACTCGTTGAGAACGGGCATATCGCGGGCGATAAAAGTTCGGTCCACACCGACGGAGTTTCCAGCCAATGGAGATTTGCCAGGGGCTAATCCGCATTCAAGTAGATATGCAATTACTTGTAGCTCGGCCTCGACCAGTGAAATACCGTTTGGGATCTCGGTGATCAATCCCGAGGTCGTATGCATCGCGGTGACGAAATCATTCATGCCCGCTAAATCATCGGCGCTCGCCCGAATCACAACATCGACACCGTCGCCAATTACGTTTAACTCAGAGTCGGTCACCAGGACGGCGATTTCGACCAGGACATCCTTTTCAAGGGAGAGCCCAGTCATTTCGCAGTCGATCCAGATCATGTTCGGTTGTTCATTGGCCATGCGCGCCTGGCAGGAATCGAACCTGCGACAACCCGCTTAGAAGGCGGGTGCTCTATCCGACTGAGCTACAGGCGCCTGTAGGGTCGAGGATGCGAAGTCTACCGACACATGAGGGTAAGGTTTCATCTCATGGCTGAGTTCATTTATACGATGAAAAAGGCGCGTAAAGCGCATGGTGACAAAGTAATTCTCGATGACGTCACGATTATGTTTTATCCCGGCGCCAAGATCGGCGTAGTCGGACCCAATGGCGCTGGTAAGTCCACAGTTCTGCAGATCATGGCCGGCCTTCAGCAGCCATCTAATGGCGAGGCCTATTTGAGCCCTGGATATACCGTTGGAATTTTGTTGCAGGAGCCCGTATTAAATGAGAGCAAGAATGTTATTGATAACGTCAAAGAGGGCGTTGCTGAAACCGTTGCGATGCTCGATCGCTTTAATGCGATCAGCGATGAATTAGGTAACCCCGATGCCGACTACGACAAGTTGTTGGCTGAAATGGGAGATCTGCAAGAGAAGCTAGATCACCGAAATGCATGGGAGCTTGATTCACAACTTGAACAGGCGATGGATGCCTTGCGCTGCCCACCACCTGATGCCGATGTATCTGTTTTATCGGGCGGAGAAAAGCGCCGCGTTGCTCTCTGTAAATTACTTCTTCAGGCCCCAGATTTATTACTCCTTGATGAGCCAACGAACCACTTAGATGCTGAATCTGTTTTATGGCTTGAGCAGCATTTAAATAAATACCATGGCGCAGTCGTTGCGATTACGCACGATAGATATTTCTTGGACAACGTTGCACAGTGGATTCTGGAACTCGATCGTGGACGTGCCTATCCATATGAAGGTAACTACACAACGTATTTGGAGACAAAGTCTGCGCGTTTAAAAGTTGAAGGCCAGAAAGATGCCAAGCGCGCAAAGCGTTTAACCGAAGAGCTCGAATGGGTCCGTCAAAATGCCAAGGGACGTCAAGTTAAATCTAAGGCCCGTCTTGCACGCTATGAAGAGATGGCGGCCGAGGCCGACAAGATGCGCAAATTAGACTTTGAAGAGATTCAGATTCCACCTGGCCCACGTCTTGGAAATGTTGTTATCGAAGTCGATCATTTAACAAAGGGCTTTGGCGATCGCGTACTAATCGATGATCTCTCATTTACTTTGCCCCGTAACGGAATCGTTGGCGTTATCGGGCCTAACGGAGCCGGTAAGACAACGCTCTTCAAGACAATTATGGGAATGGAAACTCCTGATACCGGAAGTGTGAAAATCGGTGAGACCGTCAAGATTTCCTACGTGGATCAGTCCCGTGGTGGCATCGACCCTAAGAAAACTCTCTGGGAAGTTGTCTCTGATGGCCTAGATTTTATAAAAGTCGGAATGGTTGAAATGCCATCCCGGGCTTACGTATCCTGCTTTGGTTTCAAAGGCCCAGATCAACAAAAGCCAGCAGGTATTTTATCTGGTGGAGAGCGCAACCGTTTGAACTTAGCGTTGACGCTAAAGCAGGGTGGCAACCTTCTTCTACTCGATGAGCCAACAAATGATTTAGATGTTGAAACACTCGGTTCACTTGAAAATGCCTTGCTGGAATTTCCAGGATGCGCCGTTGTTATCTCTCACGATCGATGGTTTCTTGACCGCGTTGCAACCCACATCTTGGCCTACGAAGGTGATTCAAAGTGGTTCTGGTTTGAGGGTAACTTCGAATCCTATGAAGAGAATAAAATCCAACGCCTAGGCGCCGATGCAGCCCGCCCACATCGCGTCACTTATAGAAAGCTCACCAGATAAATGAAGTTCACTAATAAGCAGTATGTTCGCTGGGATGATTTAGATGCGATGGCCCATGTTAACAATGCAAAGTATTTAACTTTTGCCCAAGAGGCGAGATTTGCAATGCTGGGTTTGTTTAACATGGTGGTCGCACGCGCCGAGGTAGATTTTAAGGCGCCGATTGCTCTAGGTAATATTTTTATTGATGTAACTATGTGGGTTGAATCAATCGGCACGTCCTCATTCAAATTGATCTACGAGATCTCACATGATGGCCTTCTCTGCGCCGTGGTGAAAACAGTTCAAGTTTCTGTGACCGACGATACGAAGAGTTCGCGCCCACTCTCGCAGGCCCAGCTCGAAGTTTTGAGTAAATATCTAGAGACGGAGTAACTATGTCCAATCTTGCGCCGCGCACCGAGCGCCCTTGGTGGAGAGATGCCGTCACGTATCAGATCTATATCCGCTCATTTGCCGATTCCAACGGCGATGGCATTGGAGATGTTGAAGGTATCCGCTCGCGTTTGCCGTATTTAAAAAAGCTTGGCATCGATGCAATTTGGATTACGCCTTGGTATCCATCCCCTCAACATGACCATGGCTATGACGTCGCCGATTACATGGATATCGAACCTGATTACGGAACATTGGCCGAGGCCGAGAGATTAATTAAAGAGACACATGAGTTCGGAATAAAATTCATAGTCGATATCGTCCCTAACCACACATCGAATGATCACAAGTGGTTTCAGGCAGCGCTAAAGGCGGCTCCGGGTTCAATCGAGCGCAATCGCTACATGTTCCGCGATGGCAAAGGCCCTAACGGAGATCTGCCACCGAATAACTGGGAGGCAGTCTTTGGTGGTCCGGCATGGCATCGCGTTACTGAGGCGAATGGAGAATTGGGACAGTGGTACTTACATTTATTTGCAGTAGAGCAGCCCGATTTAAACTGGGAAAACCCTGAAGTTGTTTCACATTTAGAGGATGTTTTAAAGTTTTGGTTAGATCGCGGAGTCGATGGTTTCCGAATCGATGTCGCCCATGGAATGTTCAAAGAGGCGGGTCTACCCGATATTAGAAATGATCCATCGGCTGAAATGCTCGGTACTGAGCACAAACCATTCTGGGATCAAGAGGGCGTACACGATATTTATCGATCTTGGCGAAAAATCTTTGACTCATACCCCGGAGATCGTATGGCCGTTGCCGAAGCATGGGTAAGTCCAGCATCTCGCATCGCACGCTATGTGCGACATGACGAGCTACAGAACTCCTTTAACTTTGAAATGTTGACCACGCACTGGAAAGCTAAAGAGATTAAGAAGAAGATTAATCACTCGATCGATGCTCTGGCCGAAGTTGGCGCACCGACTTCGTGGGTATTTAATAATCACGATGTTGTGCGCTCTGTAGATCGTTTAGATTTAGGACTGACAAATCACGGAGATACAACGCTTTCGCGCCAGGGTGATGCTGCAAAGTTTAATATTGAACGCGGAACTTTGCGTGCACGTAGTGCAGCGCTCATGATGTTGGCGCTGCCAGGTGGGGCATACATGTATCAAGGCGAAGAGTTAGCAGTGCCAGAAGTTCGCGATATTCCGGAAGCACGTCTTACCGATCCACGATGGAAAATGAGCGGACACTTAGATCGTGGTCGCGATGGATGTCGCGTGCCGTTGCCATGGTCGAGTAATCCTGCAGGCGCCTTTGGTTTCTCTAACAAAGATTCTCTTACGCCCGATGCGGCTTGGCTGCCGCAATCTCCATGGTGGGGCAAGTTTTCAGTTGACTCACAAGATGGTGTTGAAGGTTCAACTCTGTCTATGTATCGCGAGGCCTTGGCAATCCGCAAAGCCGAACAGGGTCTTGGCGATGGAGATATGGAATGGATCGAAGCAGGCGCAGATGTCGTCGCCTTCGAGCGTCCCGGTGATTTTGCTTGCTATATCAACTTTGGTAAAGCTATTGAGCTTCCATCTAACTCACAAATCTTGGTTGCAAGTGGCACAGTCCATGGCCATACGCTGCCAACCGATACCGCAGTCTGGGTGAGATTGATTAACTAATGCCAAATACGCAGCTCCAAAACCGAGTAGTTCGCACTCTTGCGAGTGCGCAAGTTCTAAACGGCGTTGGAGTTGCCGGCACGGTTGCCGCTGGTTCACTTTTAGTCTCATCGATTACCGACTCTGAAACACTTGCCGGCCTTGCTCAAACAAGTGCCGTCTTAGGGGCTGCAGCCCTTGCCCTTCCATTGGCACGTTTAACGGCGCGCGGTGGAAGACGGTTAGCTCTTTCAGTTGGATACTCTTCCGGGGTTGTTGGATCAATCTTTGCCGTAATCGGCGGAGCACAACGCAATCTATTTTTTATGTTGCTCGGAACATTTCTTGTTGGTGCTGCATCGGCCGCAGGATATCAA
>JBILUX010000079.1:0-5644 GCA_044370765.1 Candidatus Planktophila sp.
AGCTCTTCAAAGATTGCTGGATCACGTCGTGCTGCACCTATTACAAAACCAATTCCCATATACGTCGCAATCAAAGCCGAGCCGCCATATGAGACAAGTGGCAAAGTAACCCCTACTACTGGAAGCACGCTGAGGGTAGATCCAATATTGAGAATCGTTTGAATCGCTATCCAACATCCTATGCCAGAGCAAACATATCGAACCATTGGATCCTTTGCACGAAGAGCGATTTTAAAGATAGAAAATAAGAGAATGCTGAGTAATGCAATTGTCGAAATCGTTCCAAACATGCCCAGCTCTTCCCCAATGACCGCGAAAATAAAGTCAGTATGTGCCTCAGGTAGATTGCCCCACTTTTGACGGCTCGCACCAAGACCTACTCCGAACAATCCCCCGCTGGCTAGTCCTAACAAACTGTGTGCCGGCTGCCAGCCAGTATTTTTATACTGCCCATCGGCGAATGGATTTAGTAGTACAACAAAGCGCTGCATGCGATAGGGCGCTGTGACAACGAGTGCAGCTATTCCAGCAAAACCAAATGTAACTAAGCCCGCAAATATCCCTAAACGGACTCCAGAGACCCATAACAGTCCTGCCAATATGAAGGCAAAGACCGAGGCTGTCCCTAAATCCTTACCCATGAGAACAAGCAGTATGCACAATCCAAATGCTGGTGCGATTAAGGTAATAACATTAGTTTGAACGGAGCCAGCTCGTTCTCGTTTGGCTAGTATAAAACCGGCCCAAAGAATCATTAGAAACTTTGCTATTTCACTTGGTTGAACATCGACAAAACCCAGACTGATCCAATTGTTATTTCCATTCACGCTTTTACCGAAAACTTGCACTACTGCTAGCAATACAACTGAAAACACAACTCCAACCCGTGCGATTAGCTTCCAACGCGCCAATGAAAACCTAGATAACACCCAGGCCATTGGTATGGAGATAACGAGAAATATTATTTGTCGCAAAACAATTGCATACGTAGTTCCCTTTGATTCAAGAGAGTGAATCGAAGAGGCAGAAAAGACCATGATTACTCCGAGAATGCTCAAACTCAAAGTACTTCCTATGAGCATGTAATAGAGATTGATTGGCTTTGAAAAGAAATTCCCTCGAGTTTTGCTAGTCATTCGCCACCAATTCTCTGACCGCAGCGGCGAACCGATCTCCTCGGTCGGCATATGAAACAAATTGATCCATCGAAGCACATGCCGGCGCCATCAAGACGGTATCACCTGATACAGCGAGCTCGCGTGCGGCTGCAACCACCTTCTCCATTAATTCGTTGGAAGCCTCGCCTTTCATAGAGTTGGTATCTATTTTTATTAGTGGAGTTCTAGGAGCAAAACGCTTGAATGCTGCCTCAATTAATTCGCGATCCTCGCCAATGAGAATTACGGCCTTGATTCGATCCTTTGTTCGTTCAACTAATGAGTTCATATCGGCGCCCTTAGCCAGACCACCAGCGATCCAAATAACCGACAAATGCGAGAGAATCGAAGCCTTCGCAGCATGTGGATTTGTTGCCTTCGAATCATTAATCCATGAAACTCCACCGCTGCTAAGAATTAGTTCAATGCGATGGCGGCCTGGATGAAAATCTATGAGCGCACATTGAATATCTGCATATGAAACACCAACACTTCTGGCAAGGCCTGCCGCAGCTAAAGCATTTGAAACGCTGTGCGGAAGCGTGGGTTGAATATCTTTTATTTCGGCGATCATCGAGGCCTCTTGAGGGTCAGTTACGAAAGCGCGATCAATCAATAAGTTCTCGACGACACCCAGTTCGCCTGGCGCAGGAGTGTTAAGTGAGAAAAATATCTTACGTCCATCCCATTTACTCACCCCTTGAAGAATCGCATTATCTTCTCCATTAAGGATTGCAGTTTCAGCGCGATCTAACAGTGATAATTTCGCTTGGGAGTATTCTTCAAAACTGCCATGCCAATCCAGGTGATCATCTGCAATATTAAGAATCGCCACGCTGACAAAGCGCGCCTGACGGAGCCAATGAAGTTGAAAAGATGAGAGTTCGAGGACGAGGTAATCAAAGCCTTCTTTTTTATTGACGGCATCTATGACCGTATCTCCAACGTTGCCGCACGCGATTGCTTTTAGACCTGCACGCTGGAGCATGGCGGCGGCCATTTCAACCGTTGTGGTCTTTCCATTTGTGCCAGTTAGTGCCAACCACTTTTGATGTGGAGCGATTTCCTGAGCTAAGTTCCAGGCGATATCAATCTCATTGAGTATCTCTATTCCCGCACGCATCGCATCGCGCAACAAAGGATGGCTCTCATTCCATCCAGGCGAGACAACTACTGCAGAGAACTCCTCTACAACTACGGTTTCGGGTCTAAGAATTGGAAATGTACTGAGAAGATTCGGATCTTTATCTGCAATTACAACTACTGCTCCGCGTGAACTAAGAAATGTGGCAATCGAACTGCCAGTAACGCCACCTCCCGCAATAAGTATTTTCTGACCGTGAAAGTTAAGAGACATCGACGTTACTTGACTACCCACTGGGCATAAAACAGACCGAGGCCAAGGGCAACCGAGAGTCCAGCGATAATCCAAAAGCGAATTACGATAGTAACTTCGCCCCAACCCAGTAGCTCGAAATGATGCTGCAGCGGCGCCATTTTAAATACGCGCTTACCGCCACTTAATTTAAAGTAAAGGGTTTGAATGACAACTGACATCGTGATAATTACGAAAAGCCCACCAAGAGGAATGAGTAAGAGTTCAACACGCAAAGTTGCCGCTAATCCCGCAAGTGCTCCACCAAGTGCAAGAGAGCCCGTATCTCCCATAAAAATCCTTGCAGGCGAAGCATTCCACCAAAGAAAGCCTGTACATGAACCGGCAAAGGCTGCAGCTAGAACAGCCAAATCCAAAGGATCTCTGACTTGATAACAGCCGACTCCGGAGTTAATCGCGCAGCCTTGACCGAACTCCCACACACCAATCAGAATGAATGAGAGAAAAACCATCACAGATGCACCTGTTGCAAGTCCATCGAGACCATCGGCGAGATTGACACCATTACTAGCAGACATCACCATGAGGACCACCCATGCAATTGCAATCACAGGTCCTAGATAAATCGCGGTTTCACGAACTCCAGATAAATAGTAAGAGATAGGGGTTAAAGAGGTTGAATCGGCAAATCTAATACCGAGCGTCCCGAAAACGGTGGCAACAGCCGCTTGGCCGAAAAGTTTTTGCTTGCCTGTTAGTCCCAACGATTTTTGCCGTGAGACCTTTAGCCAGTCATCGATAAAGCCGAGAGCGCCAAGAGCCACTACTAAACCAAGGACCAGAATTGCTGAAACCGTTAGTGCGTTTTGGGTTAATACGTGAGCACTCAAGTAACCAATTAATGCAGCCGCGATAAGTATTAAGCCACCCATAGTGGGGGTCCCACGTTTTATATGGTGGCTGCTCGGGCCGTCATCTCGAATAATCTGTCCATATCCGCGAGTGGCAAGAATCTTTATGAGTCCTCTGGTACCAAAGAGTGAAAAAATAAGCGCGATAGCGCCTGCAATTAGAATTTGTCTCATTTGTTTATTTCATCTCTGCTCAACCATCGCGCCTGAATCTCATCTGCGAGTATTTCAAATCTCTCAGCACGCGAAGCTTTCACAAGGACGACATCGCCAGGTGCGAAATAGGAAACGAATGTGGCGGCATCTGCGATTGAGGCAACGTGGTGGTACTGCATAGCGCCGACTCCAGATCCATATTCAGGTGCATTGACGACTACTAAGTGATCAACTCCGATATCAGAGGCAAGGTTGCCAATGTCTGCACTGGCTTTGGCCCCTGACTCGCCGAGTTCATGCATTTTTCCTACAAAGGCCCAGGATTGACCCCCTCGTTCCTGCGCAAAGAGGGAAAGGCTATGAAGAGCCGCGCTCATCGATGCTGGATTTGCATTATATGAATCATTAATGATGAGTAACTCTTCAACCTCATGGAGCTCCATACGCCACTTACTGGCGATTGCAGCCGTTGAAAGGGAGCTGGCAATGAGCTCAATTGGTAGCGCTAGAGCAGTTCCCACTGCGGCCGCGGCAAGAGCGTTTGAAACTTGATGGGCCCCAACCAAACGAAGGCCAACTGCATCGCGCCCAGCACGTGTAACTAAATCAAAGTGGGCCCGTCCTTCGCGAATTTCAATATCGGCAGCTCGAACATCTACATCACTTCTTTCGCCAAATGTGAGCACCGTTCCAGTATGTAGCTTCGCCATCGCTGGAGTGAATTCATCATATGTCCCAAGGATTGCAACACCATCTTCTCCAAGAGATGAAATAAGTTCACTCTTCGTTTCGGCGATTGCTTGCTGCGAACCGAACTCACCTAAATGAGCGGTACCGACAGACAGTACAACGCCAATATTCGGCTGCGCTATCTCGCACAATCGCGTGATATCTCCTCTATGCCGTGCGCCCATTTCAAGAATGCAAAATCGGGTTCGCTCGTCACACTCAAGAAGAGTCAAAGGAAGACCCAAATCATTATTAAAAGAGCCAGAAGGCGCTACGGTTGGACCAACTGCAGTCAACATATGTGAAAGCAAATCCTTTGTACTTGTCTTGCCTTGCGAGCCAGTTATGCCTATGACTGTTAAGTTACTTAAACGCGTACGAATGAAAGTAGCAATAGTGGAGAGCGCAGCCAACACATCTTTTATAACTATGCACGGCCCATCAATAGTGTGAGTGGTTAAAGAGAAAACCGAACCTAATCTATAAGCCTCGGCGACGAAATCATGACCATCTTGCAGCTCACCCTTAAGAGCTAAAAAGAAAGAGCCAGGCGTAGCTAATCGAGAATCAAATACTGGAGCTTTAAAAATCAGCAAGTCCGGATCACAATGAAGCTCTCCCCCAACAAGAAGGGCAATTTCACCGGCAGTTAATGTAATCACTTTTTATTCTCTATCGCACGAGCAAGTTCGATTCGATCATCGAATGGATGAACTTCACCAGAAATCTCTTGACCCTTTTCATGCCCCTTACCTAAGACAATGACTAAATCGCCCTCCTTTGCATGATTAACTGCAGTTCTGATCGCTTGGGCGCGGTCGAGGATTACTTCACTGGGCGCTTGAACATCTATATCTAAAACCATTTGCACCAGAATATCCTCTGGTTTTTCACTTCGCGGATTATCGCTCGTATAAATCGCAATATCGGCTCCATCTCGAAGTGCCATACCCATGAGCGAGCGTTTGGAGGAATCTCTATCACCGCCACAGCCCAAAACGGCAATGACGCTTCCATTCGAAATCTCATGTGCCGTCTCTAAAACTCTCTTAACTGCATCAGGTGAGTGGGCATAGTCAACAAGGGCGGTGAAGTTCTGACCCAGACGGACCGCCTCCAGGCGACCTGGCGCTCCCGTTAGCAAAGGCATTATCGCTGCAATATCTATTGGGTCAATACCGCTCTCCGTAGCAATCGCAATGGCCATTAAAAGATTGTCATAGTTAAAACCACCGTGCAGAATCGTTTTTCCTTCGATCAGAATCCCACCGCTACCGCGAATCGCAACTGATGCGCCGATGTAATCACGAGTAATTGATGCAAAGTGCCAGTTCGCTTTAGTATTTGTTCGAGAT
>JBILUX010000080.1:0-5608 GCA_044370765.1 Candidatus Planktophila sp.
AAGCTGGTTTGAAGGAAGAGACTGGAATACTCCCAAGAGCCTCAATTTTCTTTCGCAAATCGGCCAACATAGGATTCATCACTGGTTGTAAATCAAGAGTTACCGCATAAACCCCGGATGAATTTGCCTTTTTATCGGCAACAGTTACCCCAGTGCTAGTGACGGTAACTTTGTAAGCCTTCCTTTTGAAAACCGTAGCCATTCCACCTGGTTCGGTAATATCAAATATATATGCGCCATTTTCAATCGTGACATAGAAAGAACCATCACTATTTCCGGGGTAGTACTTGCAAGGATTGTTTCCAAGACAAATGAAAGCTGCCGCTCCTGATAGTCCTTTAGCTGGATCTCTTGGATCTGATATCCATAGCTTGACGTTGGTGCCCGCTGGAGCCACTTGTAGCGATTCTGGTACTGAAATATTGGCTAAAGCATAGGAACTTACATTCAACGCTCCAAGGTTTTTTGGATAAGCCTTCGGTGCAACAAGAACTAATGGTTCGCTAGTCATGGGTGTTGGTGTTGGTGTTGGTGTTGGTGTTGGTGTCTGTGTTGGTGTTGGTGTCTGTGTTGGTGTTGGTGTTGGTGTTGGTGTTGGCGTTGGTGTTGGTGTTGCAGAAGGCGTTGGAGTCGAAGTCGGTGCCTTAACTACTACGCCTTTACTCCACACAAGTTTTTTGCCGGATTTGATACATGTAAATTTCTTGCCCGCGGAAGTAGAGGTGATACCAGTTTTTGAACAGAGAGCCCCTGCCTTAGGGGCTGCAGCCAGACTTATTGAAGAGCTTGCCGAAGCGAAAAATAGGCATAAGGCAATAACAAGAGCTCTCCGGCGCATATGACGAGGATAGAGTCAATGGAGATTAAAGCAAGAGTACGGTGAGTATTAACCCAACCTTTTAAGCGTCGATGTGGTCGCGATCGATTTCAGCGTTAGCGATAAATTCCTTGCGTGGGGCGACATCACTGCCCATCAATAGCTCAAACATAGCCTCGGCTGCCGTTGCATCGGAGACTGTGATTCGGCGCAAAGTACGTGCATCTGGATCCATTGTTGTCTCTCGCAGCTGATCAGCATCCATTTCGCCAAGACCTTTATAGCGCTGAATCGGTTCTTTCCACTTCTTGCCATTCTTCTTTAACTCAGTAGTGATTTTCTTCATCTCATCATCGCTATACGTGTAAATATAATCGCCCTTCTTGCCTCCCCCGCCCATAACTTCAATACGGTGCAGGGGTGGAATAGCGGCAAATACACGGCCCGAATCAATCAATGGGCGCATGTATCTATACATCAAAGTTAGAAGCAGACAACGAATATGCGCGCCATCAACGTCGGCATCGGACATCAAAATTACGCGACCATAGCGGGCCTCATCTAGCTCGAAGGATTTACCAGAGCCGGCGCCTATGACTTGAATAATCGATCCGCACTCTTTATCTTCGAGCATCTGCGATAACGATGCCTTTTGAACATTTAGGATTTTCCCGCGAATCGGCAAAATTGCTTGGAACTCACTATTGCGTGCAGCCTTGGTTGTACCGAGAGCTGAATCACCCTCAACGATAAAGAGCTCAGTACGCGTTACATCCTCTGAGCGACAGTCTGAGAGCTTTGTAGGAAGAGATGATGACTCAAGTGCATTTTTGCGTCGTTGTAAGTCCTTATGAGCACGTGCAGAGATTCGAGTACGCGAAGCCGAAGCGATTTTTTCTAGAACTAGACGACCATTGGCTTTATCAATTCGCTTAGTCGTATTGAAATACTCTTTCATCTTATCTGCAACAACTGCTGCAACTATTCGAGTCGCCGCTGCCGTTCCAAGAACCTCTTTAGTCTGACCTTCAAACTGTGGCTCTGACATTCGTACCGTAACAACGGCCGTCATTCCTTCGAGGATGTCATCTTTAATGACGTCGGCCTCTTTGTTGGCAAGAGTCTTAGTCGATCGAAGCGCCTCGTTGATGACCTTAACGAGTGAGCGCTCAAAGCCAAGTACGTGAGTTCCACCCTTAGGGGTTGCAATAATATTTACAAAGGAGCGCTGGGTCGTTTCAAAGCCATTGCCCCACTTCATCGCAATATCAACTTCCATATCGCGCTCAACCTCAGTTGAAACCATATGACCCTTGTCATCTAATACAGGGACGGTCTCTTGGTAATGACCAGTACCGTAAATTCGGATGACATCGCCTACCGGTTCATCAGGTTGTAAGAAATTACAGTATTCGGTGATACCGCTCTTGTGAAAGAAAGTCTCAGTTGTCTTTGCCTTCGTGCGATTATCGTTAACAATTAACGTCAATCCCGGCACTAAATAAGAAGTTTGACGGGCGCGATCATAAATCTCAGAAAGCTCAAGCTCTGCCTCTTTAAGGAAGATCTGCTTATCTGACCACCACTTAATACGTGTGCCAGTTACTTTGCTTGAAATCTTTCCAATTACGCGAAGGCCTGAGGCGGCTTCAAAGGGAGCTTTTGGCCCATCGCCATCAAAGATTCCTGCAGTGCCACGTTGAAATGACATCCAGTAAATCTTTCCATCGCGATCGACTTCAGCATCAAGGCGCGATGCGAGAGCGTTAACAACAGATGCACCGACACCGTGAAGTCCACCAGAGGCGGCGTATGAACCTCCACCGAATTTTCCGCCGGCATGCAGCTTTGTTAATACAACTTCGACACCGGTTAAACCGGTCTTTGGCTCTTTATCAACTGGAATACCGCGACCATCATCATGGACTTCAACGGAGCCATCTGATTCAAGATTAATTTCAATTTTCTTGCAGTGTCCGGCCAAAGATTCATCGACAGAGTTATCGATGATTTCCCATAAGCAGTGCATGAGTCCACGTGAATCAGTGGAGCCGATATACATTCCTGGGCGTTTGCGAACGGCATCAAGGCCTTCTAGGACCGCTAAATCTTTTGCGGTATAGCTATCCGTCACAGTGTTTGAGGGTGAGGAATCTTTGTCTGCCACGGGGCGAAAGGTTATCGCCCATGGGGATTAATCGCCGTTAAACGCGCCGAATATGTCAGTTGTTACTGATAATCTCCCAGTTCTCCGGCAATTCTGAGCAAATTACTTCGATATTAACGTGCGGGGAATAACAAGACATGGTTTGATGTTCCATATAAAGAAGCACCACCGAGAACGGAGAGAGATATGTCAGATCAAGTAATGCTCGAATCAGTACCTCTTAACGCCCTTGACCGCTGTGATCGCTGCGGAGCCCAGGCCTATGTCCGGGCAGTACTTCTAAACGGTGGAGAGCTCATGTTCTGTGCCCATCATGGCAAGGAATACGCTGAAAAACTTAAGAGCGTAGCTGCCACGATTATTGATGAGAGCGAAAAGCTCGTAGAAACCTCTGCTATTTAAGTCGTTGGTTGTGTGATGGCTTTATGACTGCCATCACACCAAGGCTTATCTTTACTTAAAGAACAGCCGCAAAACTTCACGTTCTCTCTAGTTTCAAGAATGTTGCCCTGTGCATCTACAAAATCAACTGCGCCCAGGATCTTTATCGATCCACTGACGGGGTTGATGTAGATAGTTGGATTAGCCATTTTTAATCTAAGTAATCGCGCAGTACTTGGCTACGGGATGGGTGACGAAGCTTCGACATTGTCTTTGACTCAATCTGGCGGATACGCTCACGAGTAACGCCGTAAACCTTGCCAATCTCATCCAAAGTCTTTGGCTGGCCATCGGTCAAACCAAAGCGCATCGCAACTACACCGGCTTCACGCTCTGACAAAGTGTCCAGAACTGAGTGCAACTGCTCTTGCAGTAATGTAAATGAAACGGCATCGGCTGGAACAACAGCCTCAGAGTCTTCAATCAGATCTCCGAACTCGCTATCGCCCTCTTCACCAAGTGGTGTGTGAAGTGAGATCGGCTCGCGACCATACTTTTGAACTTCGACAACTTTTTCAGGGGTCATATCGAGCTCTTTTGCGAGCTCCTCTGGTGTCGGTTCGCGACCTAAGTCTTGCAACATCTGGCGCTGTACACGGGCCAACTTATTAATAACTTCAACCATGTGAACTGGAATACGGATTGTGCGGGCCTGGTCTGCCATTGCACGAGTGATTGCCTGGCGAATCCACCATGTCGCGTACGTTGAGAACTTGTAACCCTTTGTGTAATCGAACTTCTCAACTGCACGGATCAAACCTAAGTTGCCCTCTTGAATTAAGTCAAGGAAAAGCATTCCGCGACCGGTATAGCGCTTAGCAAGAGATACAACGAGGCGAAGGTTTGCCTCGAGCAAGTGGTTCTTTGCGCGCTTGCCATCTTCAACAAGCCACTCAAGCTCGCGCTTTAACTTCTTTTCCATCTTCTTTTCATTCTTCAATTTTGATTCGGCAAATAGACCGACTTCAACACGTGTTGCTAGCTCAACTTCGAGCTCGGCGTTAAGAAGTGCTACGCGACCGATCTGCTTTAAGTAGTCCTTAACTGGGTCGGCAGTTGCACCGGCAGTCATAACCGTCTGCTCTGGTGGTAAGTACTTAATTTCGCGCTGTACAACCTTCATTTTTTCAATGAAGTAGTTGAGCAAATCTTCAAGATTCTTTAATGAGCCAATAGTTACCGCTTCGGCCGCTGTTTTCGCTGATTTTTCAGTAAAAGTCTTCATTTCAAACTGCTGTTGAATCTGCTTGTATGTGAGCGCCTTAGATTCAGCCTCTGCTATTCCATAACGCGTAGGAGTAGCGGCGTTATTAATCTTTGAGTTAATAGCTTCGATGACGATATTAACGTTTCGCAAATCCTTCTTTAGCTTTTCGCGCTCGTTTTTATCTTCCTCTTCATCATCGGCCTCAGAATCTGCCAAAGTAAATGAGCCCTTTGCCTTACTTGATTCATCAGAGAGAGTGACTACTCGAACCTTGTCCTCTGCTTCGGCGTCAACTAATTCGACGGCTTCGGCAATAAGTGTTTCAACATCTTCAAGTTCTACCTCTTCAAGCTCTACTTCTTCTCCATCAATGCTTACTATCGCAGCTTTACCAGCCTTAGCCGCAGCCACAACAGGTGCTGGCTTTGGTTCAATAAGAGCATAATCTGCCTTCTTTAATATACGTGCAGGTGTTCCAAGACCGGCTTTGCGAAGTTTTTCAATTATGTTTGGGATCTCAATGGCTAATGCACGAGCCTCATCAACTAAATCTTTATCTAACTTCTTTGGAATACGGTTGATAGATGTAACGCCACGAAGTTCGAGCTCAGCTAAAATCTCATGGTTGCGTGTAACTGCATGCTTGGCATCGACTATCGCTTGAACATCTTTTGCCGTTAAATCCTTCTTCAGTTCAATCTTGACGGGCTTTGCAACGACCTTCTTTATTGGCGCGGCCTTTTTCGCAGGCGCTGCCTTCTTTGCAACAGATTTCTTGGCAGGCGCAGCTTTTTTTGCAACGGCTTTCTTCGCCGGTGCTGCTTTTTTAACTGCAGCTTTCTTTACAGGCGCGCTTTTTTTCGCAGCGTTCTTCTTGTTACCCTTATTTTTGAGCGCACTAAATACAGCCACAATCGTCCTTTGGTTTTATCAGCGATGCGCTGAAGCGATGTCTATATTATAATTTATCCACAGG
>JBILUX010000112.1:0-4352 GCA_044370765.1 Candidatus Planktophila sp.
TGTTGGCAACGTTGCTGCTTTCCTCGGGAGTTCCAATGCTCAATATGGGCGATGAAGTTAGCCGAACTCAAGGTGGCTCAAACAATGCATACTCACTTCCACTTGAATTTACCGATGAAAGCGAGGCAAGCTTTCAAGGTGGTTGGGCGCTTCCCTGGGATTTAACACCAGAGGCAGCAGATATTTTGGCAACGGTTCAGACTCTTTCTAATATTCGGCGCACATATTTAGCTGATGCCGCATCCGAGTTCTTTACTGGGATTGTCGATCAAGGGACCAAACGAAAAGATATCGCTTGGTTTTCACTGGGTGGCCGAGAAATGAGCGATACGCAGTGGGGCGATGAAGAAAAACGAAGCATCACAGTCTTCATCGAGGCCGATCCAGCTCGTGGCTTATTACTATTAATGAACTCGTCTACTAGCGAAACCGCTTTCACACTCCCTGATCAGCAGTGGGGCGAAACATTTAGATGCATCTTTGATGCAAGTCAGGATGTAATGACATATGAGCCCGTCATCGCCGCACCTGGCTCGAAGATTTCCGTGCCAAAGCACAGTGCGCAGGTCTGGCTAGTCTCTCGTACTAGGCAGTAATTGCAGTTGACGAGTAATATCTAGCAATCATGTTGGCACTCATCGCACCCGGTCAGGGTTCACAAACTCCGGGAATGCTTAACTCTTGGATTACCGATCCAGCATCAAAGAACCTATTATCGAAGTGGTCTGCAGATATCGATTTAGATCTTGTGCGTCTTGGAACAACGGCCGAGGCCGATGAGATAAAAGATACGGCCAATGCCCAACCACTAATCGTTGCGACCTCTTTATTAGCAGCTCACGCACTTGGTATAGATACATATGCAGTAGTCGCCGGACACTCAGTCGGAGAGTTAGCTGCTGCTGCACTCAGCGGTGCGATTAGCGAATCAGATGCACTGCGCCTTGTTCGCACTCGCGGAATCGAAATGGCAAAAGCCGCGGCAACAACACCTGCAGGAATGTCGGCCGTTCTCGGTGGTGATCGAAGCGACGTTCTCGCCGCGATTGAATCTTTATCGTTGGTTGCTGCAAATGACAATGGCGCAGGCCAGATAGTGGCAGCAGGAGATTTAGCCGCACTCGCCACTCTCGCTGAAAACCCACCAGCGGGTGCACGTGTTCGAGCCCTGGCCGTTGCCGGCGCTTTTCATACCTCTTATATGTCACCGGCAGTTGCGCCGCTGACCGACTTGGCTGCCAGTGTGAGCGCGCATTCTCCTCTGATCCCATTTATCTCTAATAAAGATGGCGCCCTCGTCAGATCCGGCAGTGAAATCGTGGAACGCATCGTCAATCAAATCGCAAACCCAGTGCGATGGGATCTATGTATGCAGGCGCTGAAAACAATGGGAATCACGGGTGTCATTGAATTGCCACCAGCTGGAACTCTGGTTGGCTTGCTCAAGCGCGCAGTGCCCGAGATTGAAAGCTTCGCGTTAAAGAGCGCCCTGGATCTAGATGCTGCACGCGAATTCGCAGGAAGGCACCAATGAGTATAAAACTTCCCGTCATGGGCAATAGTCAGATTCTCTCTGTCGGCTCATATCGCCCTAAACGCCTCGTTCCTAATAGCGAAATCGTTGATCTGATTGATTCAAGTGATGAGTGGATCCAGCAACGCACAGGGATTCAAAGCCGTCGCTTTGCTGGCCCTGATGAAACAATTATCACGATGGCCCAAGCTGCATGCGAAAGCGCGCTCATTCGTGCGAAATTAACGATAGACGATATCGACACAGTGATTCTGGCGACGATTACATATCCAGTTCAAGCACCAAGTGCGGCAACTGACTTAATAAGAGTTTTAGGGAATCCAAAGATTGCAGCCTTTGATATTAGCGCCGCCTGTGCAGGTTTTTGCTATGGCGTTGCTATGGCTAGTGATTTAGTTCGCGCGGGAACTTCTAAGAATGTTCTAGTTGTCGGCGTTGAAAAGATTTCAGATTTTCTTGATCCTACCGATCGAGGAACTGCATTTATTTTTGGTGATGGCGCAGGCGCAGTTGTTATCGGACAAAGTAATGAGCCTCTCATCGGCCCTTCAGTATGGGGCTCCGATGCCGAATCGCGTGAGGCAATTACTTTGAGCCCGGCTTATACAGTCTTTAGAAACTCACCCGACAAAGGTGTGACCGAGCTTGGTTGGCCAAATATTTCCCAGCAAGGCCAAGCCGTTTATCGTTGGGCTGTATTTACAGTTGGCAAGATTGGAATCAAAGCTCTTGAAGCTGCCGGTGTTCGTCCAGACGAGCTCGGTGCATTCATTCCGCATCAAGCAAATATGCGCATCATCGAATCAATGGCTAAAGAGATTAAGATCCCTGCAAACGTTGTCATCGCCGATGATATTCGCGTCAATGGAAATACCTCTGCCGCCTCGATTCCCCTGGCCATGGATGTGCTTTTGGAAAAATATCCCGAACTCCACGGTACGTTGGCACTTCTGATCGGATATGGCGCAGGCCTTGTTTATGCCGCTCAAGTAGTGCAATTACCCCCCAAACCTTGAGATTTTCGCCACTTGAGCGCGCTGATACTCGTAAGTATCGGATTTTTAATAGAGAATAACGACCTATCGATAAGAAGAAAATAAACCAGCTAACGGATGGAAAAAATAAAATGGCACTTGCACAAGCTGATGTACTCGCAGGATTAAAAGAGATCGTTGAAGAAGTAGCTGGCATCCCTGCTGCATCAATCGAAATGGATAAGAATTTTACTGAGGATTTAGAAGTTGACTCACTGAGCATGGTTGAAGTTGTCGTTGCTGCAGAAGAGCGCTTCGGTGTAAAGATTCCAGATGAGGCAGTAACTGATCTCGTAACTGTTGGCGATGCCGTTAACTTCATCGTAAACGCTGCTAAGTAGTTAGTAGAAAGTTTTCTTATGTCTGCCCGTCGCGTCGTCGTCACCGGTCTTGGTGCGACTACGCCACTTGGCGGTGACGTAACAACAACATGGTCGGCGCTTTTAGCCGGAAAAAGTGGTGTGCGTTTACTAACTGAGGATTGGGCACAAACTATTCCTGTCCACTTTGCCGCACGCGTTGCCGTCGAGCCAAGTGAGCAGATGGAGCGCGTAGAGATGCGCCGCTTAGATAGATCTGAACAGTTTGCCGTCATAGCATCACGTGAAGCCTGGAAAGATGCAGGCTCTCCCGAGATGGATAAGGAGCGTCTAGGCGTTGTCATAGCTTCAGGTATAGGCGGAGTAACAACGTTGCTCGATCAATACGACATCTTGCGTGAAAAAGGCGCACGATTTGTAAGCCCTCACACAGTCCCGATGTTGATGCCAAATGGCCCAGCTGCAAATGTTGGACTTGAACTGCAGGCAAGGGCAGGTGTTCATACGCCGGTCAGTGCTTGTGCATCAGGGGCTGAGGCAATTGGATATGCCTTAGACATGATTCGAAATAATCGCGCCGATGTAGTTGTAAGTGGCGGCGTTGAAGCTGCAGTTCATGCAATGCCCATGTCTGGCTTTGCTGCGATGAAGGCGCTTTCAACACGAAACGACGATCCAGCCCGAGCATCTCGTCCATACGATCTAAATCGCGACGGCTTTGTTTTAGGTGAAGGTGGCGGAATTCTCGTTCTTGAAGAGTACGAACATGCACGTGCGAGAGGTGCCAAGATTTACTGCGAAATCGTGGGTCAAGGCTTAACCTCTGATGGTTATCACATTGCAGCCCCCGATCCAGATGGCGCCGGCGTACAACGCGCCCTGAAATTTGCACTTCGCGATGCGGGTTTAACCACTAAAGACATTGTTCATTTAAATGCGCATGCAACATCCACTCCCGCGGGAGACGTCGCCGAAGCAAATGCCCTACGCGCAGCCCTTGGCGCCGACGCCGATCATGTTGCAGTCTCTGCAACTAAGTCGATGACCGGCCATTTACTAGGTGGCGCCGGTGCAATTGAATCGGTATTTATTGTAAAAACTCTGCAAGATCGTCTTGCTCCCCCAACGATTAATATCGATGAGCTAGATCCAGCCGTCACTGTCGATGTTGTGCGCGATAAGCCACGGGCATTGCCAGCCGGAGACATTGCAGCCCTGAATGACTCATTTGGTTTCGGTGGACACAATGTTGTATTGGTCTTTAAGAGCATATAGATGCCAACGCCGGTAACTGATCCACGTGATCCAGAGCTACGCATCGCTCGTTTAGTAGATGATGGAAAATTTGAATTCCTAATCCCCCGCACTAATTGCGGAATGATTGCAGTAACAGGATTGATTAAAGGTAACAAGGTTGTAATTTTCGCATCGGATGCAACGATTAAAAGTGGCGCACTTGGAGTT
>JBILUX010000010.1:0-18742 GCA_044370765.1 Candidatus Planktophila sp.
GCACTAGTGCAATGGCTTCAATATAAAAAGGTTGGCAAGTGGAGTGATTATCTGCAGGGAGAGCGCACCTACATCACTCTTTCTCTTGTTGCTAAGTCGGCATTGGCTTGGCAGATCTTTGCTAATACTCTGATTTCTTAATAACGAATTTTCTTTAATCCTTAATGACTGGAACGCATGTCAATGCTCTCTCCTGCATGCAACTCTTGGTTAGCAAAAGACAATGCAGCTCAATCAAGTGACTGACAAGTCTTGAGTGTGGCCAGAAGGGGGCACAATGAAGGACGTCGTGATGATGGCGTTATTTCTTCCTATTTGAGTTCCACGCGATGTAATACATTGTATAAATAACCGTCCACATGTACTGAGGCACTCCTAAAAACTTCTTTGAGAAGTCAACTTTGTTACCACTCATAGCTGGCTCAATAAGTGCTATATATAACCAAACAAAAAATACGATTAAAAGATTAACGCCGACAACTGATAAGAGTGTTTTGAACAAAGCCGCAGCAGTACTCCGGCCATTCTTTTCAGACTTATTCTCACGGAAAGTACTATAAAATATTCCAAAAAATACAATCTCTAAAAGTACAAAAAAGATGATGGAGAATTTGGCGCCACCATCAAGGCCACTAAACCGCTCAATTGCTGTTTTTTCTGGCCAATGATGCCAAAGACAAACACGAGGAGCTCCACTCTCCCAGGGCCCCTCAATGTATTCCCCCGCGTAAGTAGTATCTGGTGGCTGCTCGCCAAAGTCTCTTACCTTACTGCACGAGAGTAGATCCTCGGATTGAGCATCTGTAAGACCAAAATCAGTGGCCAATATTTTTTTTGTTTCTTCTATTCCAAAAATCTCACACTCGGCTCTAGTTTTAATTTTGCCGCAATTTATTCTTTCAATTTTGCCTTCAATATTCTCGATAGTGGCAAGATCGAGCTCAACTGGAATATTCTGAAAAGTAATGCTGCCATCTAGATCCTCAAGGCACCACATTCCTTTCGGATAAGCATCCCAATCAACACCCTGGCAATCATCGCCAACTTTATAATCCGCCGCTATTGAGGAATAGGTCGGAAGACTTAGCAGGACGACCACAAATGTCGTCAATACAGCAGAAAAGATTTTGTGCGTGGTCATGTGGAAAGAATACTCAGATTGCCACTGTTCTATAGCTCTTAATCACCGGATTGGGTCAAGCGAATTCGCTCGCCATCGATTAACTGTTGATCAGGCAACCCATTTAGGACGTGCACTTTTGCTTCCCCAAATACGACCCAATCATCATCGCCGCTTCGCTTAACAATGGCGGTTAGTTCATCTACCCCGATTAGTATCGAATCGTCCGGAACATGAAGTAGGAGCTTGGCAGCACTCTCTGGAATCCATTTAAAGAACTTATTGAAATGCGGAATAACGCGGATTTCTGGAAGCAGGTTCAATCCAGGAGTAGCCGAGCCTTTCATCAATCGAAAGTTTGGAATGTGCGAACTTAGAACCATCGCACCTGCGCTACAACCTGCTAGCGATGCTCCGCTTAGCCAGTTCTCTACAATCGCATCCCATACCAACGTACCAATCAACGTATCCGCCAAATAATGTGGGTCACCGCCTGACAAGTACATCAGCGCGCTACCCTCAATTCGTTTAGCTAAATCAGGATTGTTTGCATCTTCACGATTAAAGATTGGTAGAAAGATTGATTCAACGCCAATTAAATTCCCTTGACTCTTACCAAGGTTTTCCCAGTAGCTAAGGCGCTCTGTGCTTTCACGGCCAGCTGCCGTTGGGATTTGAATGTACTTCGGATTTTTGCCGTTCTTAACACCATCATCGAAAAGTGATTTTTCAAAGGCCGCCATGGCGGGAAGATATTCACCGGAGCCGACTAGTGCGAGCGAGCCATTCATAAACAGAGTTTACGTGGCTTTAACGAATTAAGTGTTTTGCGGGAACCCTAGATTGATTCCACCATGGCTTGGATCGAGCCAACGACTTGTAACAACTTTGCCGCGAGTAAAGAAATGAGCACCTTCAGTGCCATGAGCATGCGAGTCACCAAATAATGAGTTCTTCCAGCCGCCGAATGAGAAATAGGCCATTGGAACTGGAATCGGAACGTTGATTCCGACCATTCCTACTTCAACTTCATTTTGGAATCTACGAGCTGCGCCACCATCATTAGTAAAGATTGCAGTGCCGTTGCCATATTCATGGCTATTTACAAGGGCAAGGGCTTCATCATATGAATGAACGCGAATGATGCTCAGTACTGGTCCGAAGATTTCCTCCTTATATATAGACATCTCTGGAGTTACATTGTCGAACAAGGTTGGTCCAAGCCAGAAACCATCACCGGCGACCTCTAAGGCGCGACCATCAACGACAAGTGTTGCACCAGCTTTTGCACCGGCTTCAATATAAGAGGCGACTTTGTCGCGGTGAACTTTGGTTACAAGTGGGCCCATGTCAGAGCCCTGTGTTCCATCACCGGTTTTAATCTTTGTCATTCGGGAAGTAATTCGCTCGACTAAGGAAGATGCAATTGGTTCAACGGCAACGATTGCAGAGATGGCCATGCAGCGCTCTCCAGCAGAGCCAAAGCCGGCGTTAATTGCGGCATCGGCTGCGAGTTCAAGATCGGCATCGGGTAGAACGATCATGTGGTTCTTAGCGCCACCTAATGCTTGTACGCGCTTTCCGGCTTTTGTGCCGGTCTCATAGACGTAGCGCGCAATCGGAGTTGAGCCAACAAATGAAATTGATTTAATCCCTGGATGCGTAAGAATCGCATCTACAACTTCTTTATCTCCATGGACAACATTGAAAACGCCATCTGGAAGCCCGGCCTCTTTCCACAGCTGAGCCATAAACATTGTTGCACTTGGATCTTTTTCAGATGGCTTAACAATTACCGAGTTACCACAGGCGATTGCAACGGGGAAGAACCACATCGGAACCATCGCTGGAAAGTTAAAGGGAGAGATAATTGCAACGGGGCCAAGAGCTTGGCGGATTGAATAGACATCGACACCAGTAGAAACCTCTTCAGAAAAACCACCCTTTAATAAGTGTGGGATTCCGCAGGCAAATTCAACGACTTCAAGACCACGGGTTACTTCTCCGGCGGCATCGCTTAGAACTTTTCCATGCTCATCGGTAATAAGTGCTGCGATCTTCTCTTTATTTTGTTGTACTAATTCGCGAAAGGCAAAGAGGACCTGAGTGCGCTTTGTCAGAGAACTATGGCGCCATGTTGCAAAGGCGACCGTCGCGGCATCGACTGCGCTATCTACAGTTGCTGCACTTCCAAAGGCCACGGTCTTTGTGACCTTGCCAGTTGCAGGGTTATAAACATCGCCTGTGCGCGCTGGTTGTGTTGTATCAAGGGCGCCGTTAATCCAATGCGTAATCTGAGTCATAGGTTTAATCTACTTCAGAGCATTAGAATGACGCCAATTACTACTAATTCAAGTTAGAGGCTATCTTCATGAGTACACCAATTAACGATCCAGCCAAGCAGGCCGCAGTTAGTGCCGCAGACCACAAGTATGTTTTTCACTCATGGTCGGCTCAAGGCGCGATTTCGCCCATGCCTATTGCCAGCGGATCTGGGTCATATTTTTGGGATCACGAAGGAAAGACATATTTAGATTTCTCATCACAGTTGGTCTTTACAAATATCGGACACCAGCACCCAAAGGTCATCAAAGCTATTCAAGCTCAGGCCGAAGTTCTAACGACAATTGCACCGCAACATGCCAATGATGCACGTAATGAAGCAGCCCAACGCATAGTCGAACTTGCAGGCGACAGCTTTGCCAAAGTCTTCTTTACTAATGCTGGCGCCGATGCGATTGAAAACGCTATTCGTATGGCACGCATGCACACCCACAAACACAAAATACTTTCGACATATCGTTCATATCACGGCAACACAGGTGCTGCGATTAATGCAACGGGAGATCCACGTAGATTCCCAAATGAGTTTGCCTTTGGTCACGTGCACTTCTGGGGACCATATTTGTATCGCACAGCTTTTTGGGCACAGTCCGAGGAAGAAGAGTGCAAGCGCGCTCTAGAACATCTTGAGCAGACAATTATCTTTGAAGGTCCAAATACAATTGCCGCGGTTCTTATTGAATCCGTTCCAGGTACTGCAGGTGTATTAATGCCACCTAAGGGCTACCTAGAAGGTTTGCGCGCACTCTGCGATAAGTACAAAATCCTATGGATCGCCGACGAAGTCATGTCAGGCTTTGGTCGCACTGGAAAGTGGTTTGCATACCAACACGGTGCTGCAGTTCCAGATCTGATTACTTTTGCTAAGGGAATTACATCGGGATATATCCAACTCGGTGGAGTTGTCATCAGTGAGACCGTCTCTAAGACATTTGATGAAAAAGTATTTGCAGGCGGCCTGACATACATGGGTCACCCGTTGGCATGTGCAACTGCCGTTGCAACTATCGATGTCATGAAGGAAGAGAAGATGCTTGAGAACGCCACCATGATTGGTGAAACAATCTTGGGACCAGGGCTCATCGAACTAGCTAAGAAGCACAAGGTCATCGGCGATATCCGTGGCGCAGGTGTGTTCTGGGGAGTCGACTTGGTCAGCGATCGTGCAACGCACGAGCCTCTTGCACCATATGGTGCATCAAGCCCAGCTATGAATGAATTGGTGGCGGCCTGTAAGAAGCTTGGCCTAATGCCATTTAATAACTTCAATCGCATCCACCTATGCCCGCCATGCAATATCTCAGTCGAAGATGCAAAACTCGGTCTTGAGATTATTGATAAGGCTTTAGGTGAAATCGGAAAGTACTACACAGGCGCTTAAAGTTAAACGTTGAACCTAAATTCAACGACATCGCCATCATGCATGACGTAGTCCTTACCTTCCATACGAACTTTGCCCTTTGCCTTTGCCTCGGCCATTGAACCGGCGGCGATTAAATCATCGAAGGATACGATTTCGGCTTTAATAAAACCCTTTTGGAAATCGGTATGGATAACGCCGGCGGCCATCGGGGCAGTGTCGCCCTTATGAATCGTCCATGCGCGAACCTCTTTAGGACCGGCCGTTAAATATGTCTGCAGGCCAAGAGTGCGGAAACCAACATGGGCAAGCGTTGCAAGGCCAGGCTCCTCGAGTCCGATCGACTGCAAGAGTTCGAGTGCATCTTCATCGCTGAGTTCGGCGAGCTCGGCCTCGGTTTTCGCATCGAGGAAAATCGCCTCGGCAGGTGCAACCAGAGCAGCGAGCTTCGTGCGTAGCTCTTGATCGTTAAGTTCGGCGGCATCTACGTTAAAGACATATAGAAACGGCTTAGCTGTTAGCAACTGAAGTTCGGCGATAAGCGGCAATTCAACTTTGCTACTAGATAGTGGCTTACCTGAGTTAAGTACGGCCTCGGCCTCTTTAACTGCATCGACAACGTGTTGGCGCTCTTTATTTACTCGCGCCTCTTTCTCAAGACGTGGCAATGCTTTTTCAATTGTCTGTAAATCTGCGAGCGCTAATTCGGTATTGATAATCTCCATGTCACTTGCTGGATCCACACGACCCTCGACGTGAATAACATCGCCATCGCTAAAGACACGGATGACTTGGCAGATCGCATCGGTCTCACGGATATTGGCCAAGAACTTATTGCCAAGGCCAGCACCCTCTGATGCGCCCTTAACGATTCCGGCGATATCGACGAAGGAGACCACGGCCGGCAGAAGCGTTTGGGATCCGACGATTCCGGCAAGGGCGGCTAAGCGAGTATCGGGTACACCCACGACGCCGACGTTCGGCTCGATGGTTGCAAAGGGATAGTTTGCGGCCAAGACGTTGTTCTTGGTCAGGGCGTTAAACAGGGTGGATTTACCCACATTCGGCATGCCGACGATTCCGATTGAGAGACTCATAATGGGTAGAGCCTACGCGGAATTGTCGGTGCCGACTGCCACGATAGCCCCATGCCCACATACATCGTGACTCTTCTCATTGGCCTTCTCGCGGGTGTGGCAATTGGCTACCTCGTGAGCGCTTTGAAATCCGGAAACGCTGCCGGTGATCGCGCACTGCTTGATGATTACAAAGCCCAATTAGCGGCCGAACGTGGCAAAACTGAATCGGCCGTTAAGTTAAATGCCGAACTCAATGCAATGAAAGAGTCGGTACAAAAACTTTCAACTCAATCAAATGAGGCTAATCGAATCCGCACCGAGGCCGAGGCAAAGCTTGAGACGACTATCAATGAGATGCGCCGAGCATCGGAGTCCATCTTTGATGAGACAAAGAAGATCGCTGGGGCTCTATCTAATAATCAAGCACGTGGAAAATTCGGTGAGGCGCAGCTGGAGCTCTTATTGCAGAGTGCGGGCTTGCGCGAAAGCCACGAGTACAGCAGGCAGCGATCAACGGCCGATGCCGACTCATCGGGCATTCCAGATATCACGGTGAAGATGCCAGGTGGCAGTTCGATTTTTATCGACTCAAAGTTTCCCTTTGATCGCTTCGTTGAGGCCTTCGGAACCGATGAGCAAGGAGAACGCGATGAGCTACTAACTTCGCACACTAAAGACCTGCTCAAGCACGTCGAAGCCCTTGCAAAACGTGGCTATCACAAATCAGCTGGCTCCCCAGATTTCGTTGTTCTCTTCGTACCCTTTGAAACCCTTCTCTCTGAGGCGCTGCGCATCGATCCGAACCTCCTTGAAAAAGCATTTAAAGTCGGGGTCACTGTTGCAACTCCTACATCGATGATGGCCCTGCTGCGTACTATCGGCTACATCTTTACCCGCAATAAATTAGCTGAAAACGCCGATGAGATTCAAAAGGTAGCTAGCACATTCTTAAAAAATATTACGCTCCTACACACCAAGATCGTCGCCGTTGGTAAAGCGATTACAACAACTGCAAAGGCCTATGAAGATCTAGTACCAACGGCTGAAAAGACTGTGCTGAGCCCTGCGCGCAGAATTCACAACTTGGGAGTAAGCGGAGATAAAGATAAACTTGCCATTGAATATCCCGAAGCTCCGGCCTCGGTGCGCGAGTTAAAGAGTAATGAGCTCGGTGGCGATGATGATTTCATCGATGCCGAAGAGGTAGAGGACGAGGATAAATAGGTGAGCGTTATGGACAAGATTACGATTACGGGACCTGGTCTAAAGAAGCAGGGAATCGTTGTGATACAGGCCTTCTTCATCGGCCTTTTTACCTTCATCGAACTCTGGCTGCGAAGCGGCGTCGGCATCATCACCGGTGTAGTTATTCTCGCCTGCTTTTTCGGTGGTATCCGATTTGGTCGCCCAGGCACAACCTATGTTGCAGTCGTTACTCCGCCGCTGGCATTTGCCGCTGCTGCGATCTTCTGGACGCTGATTTTCGATGGCTTTAGGCCTTCGCGTGTAGGTATCGATGTCATCGCAGCCCTTGCAAGTGAGGCGCCATTTTTAATAATCGGCGCAATCTATGGCTGGTTTGTCTTCCTAAACGCAAAGGCAAAAAAGAAACCGCCTAAAGCTCGAGCTTAATTAACTCTTACCTGCAGCCTTTAGATCTTTGCGAAGCTCGGCTGGAAGAGAGAACAAAAGTGACTCTTGCATCGCCGTCACCGTCTCAACGTCACCAAAGCCGCGCTCGGCTAACCACACCAATACATCATCGACCAAGATCTCAGGAACCGATGCCCCGCTTGTAAGGCCGATAGTTTCCACGCTAGTTAACCAGTGCTCTTGAATCTCTTCGGCGTAGTCGATCAAGTGCGACGCCTTTGCTCCATATTCAAGTGCAACTTCAGCTAAGCGAACTGAGTTAGATGAGTTCTGTGAGCCAACAACGATTACTAAATCGGCCTTAGCCGAGATCGCTTTAATCGCCTCTTGGCGGTTTTGTGTTGCATAGCAAATATCATCACTGGGTGGATCTTGAATATCGGGAAAGCGCTCTTTCAAAATCGCAACGGCCGCCAGAGTCTCATCAACGCTCAAAGTAGTCTGAGATAGCCAGACTAGTTTTTTTCCGGGTGTTGGAACAATAGTGCGTGCGCCTTCAAGACCATCGATAACTCGTACCTGACCAACGGCCTCACCGGCCGTGCCTTCAACTTCTTCGTGGCCTTCGTGGCCGATAAGCAAGATCTCGGCATCCTCTTGTGCAAAGCGACGTACTTCATGGTGGACCTTAGTAACTAATGGACAGGTTGCATCGATAGTCTTTAAATTTCTTGTAGCTGCCTCTTCGTGGACGCTAGGGGCGACACCATGGGCTGAAAAAACAACGGTCTTTCCCTCTGGGACTTCATCGGTCTCATCGACAAAAATTGCGCCTTTGGATTCAAGACTGGCAACGACATGAACGTTATGGACGATCTGC
Source organism: Candidatus Planktophila sp. (assembly GCA_044370765.1). Classification (GTDB taxonomy): domain Bacteria; phylum Actinomycetota; class Actinomycetes; order Nanopelagicales; family Nanopelagicaceae; genus Planktophila. The sequence goes on from JBILUX010000010.1 coordinate 8,376, forward strand.
TTTCGAACATAGACAGGGGCGCCATAGAGTTCGAGCGCTTTTTCAACGGTTACAACGGCGCGATCAACGCCGGCGCAGTATCCGCGGGGCGCAGCAAGGAGAACTCTCTTAGCCATGGGATGAGTCTATTAGGCTCATCCCATGTTCGAAACTTCAAGTGAGGCCCCGGCATCGGTAAAGCTCGTCACTGAAGCGATTAAAGAGTACGTAGATCGCTTGGGCCCAATCTGGGTTGAAGGCGAAATCAGCGAACTCAATGAACGCAGTGGCGTGATGGCCTTTATCCGTCTGCGCGATCCAAGTGCCGATATGTCCTTATCGGTTATGTGTCATAAATCAGTTATCGCTGCGGCGCAGCCACTTCCGGCAAATGCTCGTGTTGTTCTCTATGCAAAGCCGAGTTGGTATACGAAAAATGGTTCCCTTACTTTATCTGCTCGAGAAATCAGACAGGTGGGAGTGGGCGAACTATTGGCCCGCCTTGAAGCGTTAAAAACTCTCCTGGCCGCAGAAGGTTTATTTGATTCAGATCGCAAAGTAGAGCTCCCGCTGTTACCAAAGAAGGTTGGCCTTATCTGCGGGCGCAATACCGATGCAGAGAAAGATGTTGTTGAAAATGCTAAACGTCGCTGGCCAAGTGTTGTCTTTGAAATCCGTGAAGTCACCGTACAAGGCGCTGCGGCAGTTACTGAAGTCTCGGCAGCCCTTCGCGAATTAGAGGCCGACGTAGATGTTGATGTCATCATTATTACGCGCGGTGGCGGCTCCTTCGAAGACTTACTTCCATTTAGCGATGAAGGATTAGTGCGCCTTGCAGCATCGTGCCTAACTCCGATTGTTAGTGCCATTGGCCATGAAAAAGATTCACCCTTGCTGGATTTAGTTGCAGATTTTCGTGCATCGACCCCGACCGATGCCGCTAAACATGTCGTTCCAGATATTGTTGAAGAGATCGAAATGATTGCCGGGCTTCGAGATCGCGCCCGCCGAAAGCTGATGAACCTTATTGATTTAGAGAGTGCGCGTATTACTAACTTTAGAGATCGCCCAGTAATGAAGGATCCACACGTGATAATCACCTCTCGCGCCGAAATTATCCTGGCCCTTCGCGATAGATCTCATCGCAGTTTTGGTAGCCACTTGAAGTTAGCTAAAGAGGAGCTTGTCCAGATCAGAGCCCGAGTACGTGCGCTCTCACCTCAAGCCACTTTAGATCGTGGCTATAGCGTTGTGCAGTTAACTACTGGAGAGATCGCACGAGATGCCAGTAAGTTAAAGGCCGGCGATGTTCTGCGCCTTCGTTTAGCCAAGGGCGAGACCAATGCCACAGTGACCGCCAATAGTGTGAAGGAGTAGATTTAGCCCATGGTTGATAAGAAGATCTCATATGAGGCCGCACGCGATGAGTTAGCCGAAGTTGTGGCATCTCTAGAAACGGGTAGCGCAACGCTTGAAGAGTCATTGAAACTCTGGGAGCGCGGTGAAGAGTTAGCAAAGATCTGCCAAGAGTGGCTCGATGGCGCTAAGAAGAAGTTAGATGCGGTTAAGCCGTAAGTACGATGCCAAATTTTTCATACTCAGAGCTTCTCCCCCTTGGAAAAGATGAAACTAAGTACCGTCTTGTAAGCACCGAAGGCGTGAGCGTTATAAAGCTCGGCGATAAAGAGTTCTTGCAGGTCGAGCCTAAAGCCCTTGAAAAACTCACTGCCGAAGCGATCCACGATATTTCGCACTATCTTCGCCCGGCCCATTTACAACAGCTGGCTAACATCATCGCCGACCCAGAGGCCTCACCCAACGATCGATTCGTCGCAACTGATCTATTAAAAAATGCCAATATATCTGCCGGTGGAATTCTGCCGATGTGCCAGGACACTGGAACCGCTTTAGTGATGGCGAAAAAGGGACAGCACGTATTAACAACTGCAAAAGATGAGATTGCGATATCGGAGGGAATCTATGACGCCTTTACGCAGTTAAATCTTCGCTACTCCCAGATGGCCCCGATTACTACGTGGGAGGAAAAGAACACGGGCAATAACCTTCCCGCTCAAATTGAAATATTTGCCGATAGTGATCACCCCGATGAGTACAACTTTCTCTTCATCGCCAAAGGCGGCGGTAGTGCTAATAAATCATTTCTATATCAAGAGACAAAGGCGATATTAAATCCGACCTCCTTCATGGTCTGGCTCGATGAAAAACTACGTTCGATTGGAACTGCCGCATGTCCGCCGTATCACTTAGCAATCGTCATCGGTGGAACGAGTGCCGAGCACACGGTTAAGACGGCAAAGCTGGCCAGCACTAAGTATTTAGACTCGTTGCCAACAAGTGGAGACGCGGCAACTGGCCATGGCTTTAGAGATCTTGAGCTTGAACAACAGGTTCTCGAACTCACTCGTACCTTGGGGATTGGTGCTCAGTTCGGCGGAAAGTATTTCTGCCACGATGTGCGCGTTGTTCGCCTGCCCCGTCACGGCGCCTCTCTTCCTATTGCAATCGCCGTTTCCTGTTCGGCCGATCGCCAGGCAAAGGCCAAGATCACAAAGGATGGAATCTTCCTTGAAGAGCTCGAGCGCGATCCAGCACATTTCTTGCCAGAGACCACAGATGAGCATCTCGATGAAGACGTAGTAGCTATTGATTTAAATCAGCCGATGGATGTAATCCGTGCCGAACTCTCAAAGCATCCAGTTAAGACTCGTTTGTGCCTGACCGGCACTTTGGTGGTCGCCCGAGATTTAGCTCATGCAAAGATCAAGGCGGCAATGGATGCCGGCGCACCTATACCTGAGTATCTACAGAAATACGCGGTCTACTACGCCGGCCCTGCAAAGACTCCAGCGGGATATGCCTCTGGCTCTTTCGGGCCAACGACTGCAGGACGCATGGACTCTTACGTCGAATATTTTCAATCTAAGGGCGGCTCTTTGGTCATGTTAGCTAAAGGCAATCGCTCAAAGGCGGTCACCGATGCATGCAAGAGCCATGGAGGTTTTTATTTAGGCTCTATCGGCGGACCTGCCGCACGGCTTGCACTGGACTGCATTAAAAAGGTAGAGATCTTAGATTATGAAGAGCTCGGCATGGAGGCCGTCTTTAAGATCGAGGTCGTAGATTTCCCAGCCTTTATCGTCGTCGATGACAAGGGCAATGACTTCTTCGCCGAAACATCAACGCCACTTCACATTGGTGTGAAGCCTTAAACTCTAGATTTCTTTGAGAAGCGCTGTCTAGCATTGCAGTTATGAAGAACGCTCTGACGATAATCGGATCAATCCTAATTTTCCTTGCGACAGTTTTCCATCTCTATGTTTTTAAACTCGAAACTCTGACATGGCGAACTCCGAAGACATGGAAAACCTTCGGCCTACCTAGCCAAGAGCACGCCGACATCATCGCTCCCATGGCCTATAACCAAGGCTTCTACAATTTATTTTTAGCCATAGGGGCAGGCACCGGCTTAGTGATGCTGACAATCAATACAACTATCGCCCTCACGCTCATTCTCGCCTCTTCTTTAAGCATGGTCGGTGCGGGAGCGGTCTTATTTTTTAGCGTTAAGAGATCGCGGCCTGCGGCGATGGGTCAAGCTGGACCGGCTTTGCTAGGAGTTCTTGCTCTGATTGCGGGGCAGCTGCTCTAAAGGCGCACCTGCGAAAAGGTGGGATCTAGTAGTAGCGCTTTGATTTAAAGTGTGACCAGGCTTTGCATGGTGTGTCATAGCGAATCGTTATGTAGCGAAGTCCCCAGCGGATCTGTGTCACTGGATTAGTGCGCCAATCTGTTGCAACCACACTCATCTTTTCAGCCGGTAGTGCTTGGGCAATTCCATGGGCACCAGAGCGGGGATTATGTGCCTTGTAGTTCCAATGGCTCTCCTTTGTCCATAAAGAGTTCAGGCATGAGAACTGAGAGTCATTCATTCCAAACTCTTGCGTCAAAATTATCTTTGCGACCTTTTTGGCACCGACTATCGTGCGGGCCATCTCCACTTGACGGCTAATGGATGAGACCAGAGCTAAGTCACTTGAGAAGACTGCGCCAACGGGAGTTGCGGCAAGATCGATTGAGCCATACAGAGCTGCAGCGGTGAGCACTGGGATCTCTTGAGTGGTCAGGGCCTTGGTCTCGACCTCGATTTCAATACGAGTCGTCATTGGGAATTCAAGACCGTAGGCACTTGGTAGGGCCGAGGTCAGAAAGAGCATGGCAGCGATAACGCTCCAGATGGCTACGTACTTACTGCGAAGCTTCATCTCATCCCTTTCTCTAACCCTGCCTAGCCCGCGAGCAATCGGCCTCAATGAGGCTTCATTGACTACGGGGAATGGCATTACCCTGCCGTCTCTAGGGGGTGTCGGCAAATCAAATCGAGCCTAAGTCGCAGATTCACAGAAACGTGAGGGGCTGTGGATGAGTAAAAGCGCAGGTCAGTAAGGGTAATGTCCGAAATGCCCCAAATGTGACTGTGAGATTGATTCTCGCCCCTTTTACGGGCGTGGCCAATCTAGCCGGGGAAGGGTCCCTCGAGCATCTCAGTCACTAAGGCGGCGATTGGCGAGCGCTCTGAGCGAGTCAAGGTCACATGGGCAAAGAGCGGATGGCCCTTGAGCGTTTCAACGACGGCAACGACGCCGTCATGGCGACCGACGCGCAAGTTATCGCGTTGGGCAACGTCGTGGGTCAAGATGACGCGAGAGCCTTGACCGATTCGAGAAAGGACCGTTAATAAAACTCCGCGCTCTAGCGACTGGGCCTCATCGACGATGACGAAAGAGTCGTGAAGTGAGCGGCCACGGATGTGGGTCAGCGGCAAAACTTCGATCAAACCACGATCGACGATTTCATCGATCACTGCCTGGCTAACGAGAGCGCCCAACGTATCGAATACCGCCTGGGCCCACGGCGACATTTTTTCGCCTTCGCTGCCCGGCAGGTATCCAAGCTCCTGTCCGCCGACTGGATAGAGCGGACGGAAGATGACAACCTTTTTGTGAATGCGTTTTTCCATGACTGCTTCGAGGCCGGCGCATAGCGCGAGCGCCGACTTACCAGTTCCGGCACGGCCGCCGAGTGAGACGATTCCAATCGAATCATCTAGGAGTAAATCCAGGGCCACTCGTTGTTCAGCGCTACGACCATGAAGACCAAAGGCGCTTCGATCACCGCGCACAAGTTGGAGTTGCCTGTCGGCTGTGACTCGGGCGAGTGCGCTTCCTCGGTCAGAGTGCAGTACTACTCCGGTGTGGACTGGAAGTTCGAAGGCGGCCTCGTGATCGGCGCGATCGGATGCATAAAGCTCATCGATGACATTAGATCCCACCGCTAATTCAACGATGCCGGTCCATCCACTATTGGAGACTAGTTCGGCTAAATACTCTTGCGCCTCTACTCCCACCGATGAGGCCTTTACTCGAAGCGGTAGGTCCTTGGTAACTAGAACAACCTGTTTGCCGTCGCCCATTAAATTTTTGGCGATGGCCAGAATTCGCGAGTCATTTGTTCCATCGCGAAGAAAGCCCGCGGGCAATGTTGAAAGATCGGTGTGGTTGAGCTCTACTGAGAGTGTTCCGCCCTCTGGTGTAACGGTCAGAGGTTTATCGAGTCGGCCATGGGTGATGCGTAAATCATCGAGGGCGCGTAGGGCCGCTCGTGCAAAGTATCCGAGTTCGGGGTGATCGCGTTTTGTCTCTAACTCGCCGATTACAGCGATTGGGATGATGACTTCGTGCTCAGCAAATTTAGTGAGCGCGCCAGGATCTGCCAGCAAAACACTGGTATCTAAAACAAAGGTCTTCCTACCGTTTTGACTCTTAGAAGCCAATGGCTGAACTCCTCGATTTAAGTTGTTCTAGTTGGGACCTGCTTCGGATATGAAAAAGATAGAACTAGATGGCTCTAATAATGGTGCGACACGCGCGCGGGCAATGTTAATTCTTATACACGTTCTTACGAGCCAAAACGGCGTTGTCGCAATGAATATGCACGAAGAGCACGCAAAAAATCAACGCGTCTGAAATCTGGCCAGTAGGCCTCACAGAAATAAAACTCTGATGATGCACTCTGCCACAACATAAATCCGCCGAGGCGCTGCTCCCCTGATGTACGAATCAGCAACTCTGGATCTGGTTGGCCGGCAGTGTACAAAAACTTTGAAATATCCTCACTAGAGAGATTGGCCTTGGCCTCTTCAAGTGAGTGACCGGACTTGGCCTCTTCGCTCAGGTAGCACTTGACGGCATCCACGATTTCGCGGCGGCCCCCATAACTAATTGCGACATTAACTTCGACGCCATCTTCTCTGATCGGTTTGAGATTATTGAGTTTGTTTCCCAGCCACTCAGGGAGCAAATCTAAAGCGCCAACGGCCTTTATATTCCAGCGCCCCGTGGCAGCTAACTCATCTACGGTATCGCCGATGATCTTTAGTAACTCTTCAATCTCTGCCGCGCTTCGTTTGAAGTTATCGGTCGATAGCATCCAAAGGGTTACGACACGAACATCGGCCTCATCGCACCATCCAAGAAATTCAATTATTTTACTTGCCCCGGCTTTGTGGCCATTGGGGTCGGCGATGTTGGGGTTAGCTTTTGCCCAGCGTCGATTTCCATCCAGGATTACACCTACGTGATGCGGCGTCTTTGAGAAATCTAAAGAGCGAACTAAACGCCACTCATAGAGTGGGTAAAGGAGTGACTTAATGAATTTACGAATAGCGGCGTACAACTCGGCGCTCAGCTAACAGTGAGGCGATTGGAAGCGTGCCGGCGAGAATCAGGCCGAGCATCTTCATAATTGGCCAGCGGGCTTTAGTGGCAAATTGAATCGCAGTTAATATGTAAATCGGATAAAGGTAGCCATGGACCATCGGAATCCAGATCACCGAACTGTGCAGGTCGGGAGCTTCAAAGATGTATTTGATCGGCATGTAAACAAACCACAGGAGCAGAGACATCACACCGGCGATGATGGCCATAACTCGAAAACGAAGGACCGCAGATTTCATAGGTCTACCTTACGGCGATAGAAGGGTAGATACAGCACGACCCCGGCCATGAGCCACCAGATCACAACATAGGACAGGTGCTGCCAGTAAAAGCCTGGGATTCTAGAGGTGAGTTTTTCAGGTGTTACTCGGGCCCGAACTATCTCGCTGCCATTATTGCTTTCAGAACGGGAGAGAATATAGCCATCGAATAAATCTACATCGGTAATCCCAACAATGACCGCGCTATCTAAACGCGAGATTACCCCCGGGGAGTTCGCGGCGCGATCACCATCTTGACGTGCGTGCAGTTGCCCCACCACATCGATCATCATGGACTGTTGAATCTCTGGATTAAGAAGACGCTCTGACCAGAGCCCGCGGACTACCAAAATCCCTTGGTCGCTTCCGACCTGCAAAAGTGCGACTTCCCAATCATCGACTTTTCCAGCTCCATCGACTTGATCGGGGGCTTTGAAATTAGCAACGTAGTGGCCCGAGGTTTTAACAACTCGATTTAATGCATCGGCGGCCAGAGAGGTATTGGCTGTTGCAATTGATCCGAGGGGAACAACGCTCTCATCAACGGTTGTGGCTGTAACTAGACTCGCCTTTAACGCTGCCGCACGATCCAACTGCCAGATGCCTAGTGAAACAAAGGTGGCGGCGATTATTACCACTCCAACCCATGTCGCAATGCGCGAAGATAGAGAGTTACTTGTCTGTTGTGTCATCGCTTCGATCTACGCCCATAAAGCGCTTATAGAAACTGCGCATTAAGAAAACTACGGCGATAATCAAAATTGCAATAGTGATTGAGCCAGCTGGCCCCATCTCGATATTTTTTTGCATGACATAATCATCCCATGCCCGCCGAGTTCTCATACAACGACCGATACGGGATACGCCCTGGAAATCGCTGGCTAGCACCCGCCATCTTCTTAGCGGTGACTGGAGTCTCATGGCTGTTGTGGGCTGGACTACACCATTCAAATCCGCCGATTAGATATGAGTTAATCTCATATGCCATCACCTCTGAGGAAGAGATTTCAGTGCGGTATTCGATGCAGCGTGAGGATGAGAACCAGATCGTAATCTGCACTTTGATTGCTCGTGATTTTGATAAGAATGTGGTGGGTCAAGTAGATGATGAGATTGAGCCAGGTTTAGCGGCGTTAGAGCGCACTACTAGCGTGCAATCACGCGGTCCGGCGGTCAATGCCGATGTAATTGGTTGTCGAGTTAAGTAATCACCTAGTACCTTTGCTCCTTATGAGCTCACAGACGTGGTTGACGCAGGAAGCTGCAGATCGTTTGCGCGCCGAATTAGAAAACTTTGAAGGACCAGGACGTAAAGAGATCACGGCCAAAATTGAGGCCGCGCGCGCCGAAGGTGATTTAAAGGAAAATGGTGGCTACCACGCCGCGCGCGATGAACAGGGCAAGATGGAGGCGCGCATCCGTCAACTTAAGCAGATGTTAGAGAATGCCCACATAGGCACACCGCCACCAAGTGCAGATGGAAAAGTCGGAGCTGGAATGGTTGTCACCGCACTCATAGCTGGCGATGAGATGAAATTCTTGCTGGGTTCGCGCGAAATTTCATCAGGGGATTTAGATGTCTACAGCGAAAAATCTCCATTAGGGGCGGCCGTGATGGGCGCTGAAATTGGAGCAACTGTTTCATACAGCGCACCCAGCGGACGCGAAATTACCGTTGAGATAGTTGCAGCAGAGTTCTATTCCTAAAAGCACTCTGTTTTAACTAGAGGTATTAGCGTATTTCCTCACACTTAATGGAATAAAGATTGCCATTAAAAGAAGCATGTACAGCAATGAAGTCTCTAAGGGATGCTGGCTTGGCCACGAGCTAGCGGTGGCCCCGAACTCATTTTTCAAACCAAACAACTGCCGGCATGCCGCGACCATTGATGAAACTGGGTTCCATTCGGCCACATACTGAAGCGCTCGTGGCATTCCAGTTGTAGGAGCAAATGCATTTGATAAAAATGTCATTGGAAATGTAACTAAGAATCCAACGTTTTGAACGACGCGAGCATCTCTTACAACGAGACCTACATAGATACCAATCCATGAGAGGGCATATCCAAAGGCAAAGAGAAATAGGAAGCCTCGGGAGACTCTCATAAAACCTGAGGATGGGCGCCAACCAACTGCAAAGCCAGCGGCGGCCATTACGGCCAGAACTAAAATATTTAAAAGTGCATCTCCGAAAGTTCGACCAATAACTACCGCCCCGCGTGAGATCGGCAGTGATCTAAAGCGATCGATGAGACCTTTCTCCATATCTTGGGCTAGGCCCGATGCCGTTGCTGCCAATGTGAAAGCTACAGTCTGGACAAAGATGCCAGGCATTAGAAGTTGCACATAACCGCCTGGCTGATCGGTAGCGATAGATCCACCAAAGACAAAGCGAAATAAGAGAACAAACATAACTGGCTGAATGGTTGAGAAAATAAGTAGCTCAGGTATTCGAGCTAGCTGTAATACTTGGCGCTTAGTAATAACTATAGAGTCACTAAGTAAATGCTTCACTTTCTTCCCCCTCTTCCCTTTTTCACCGGTTCGGTGACCGTCTCTTCGGCGACATGGCCGGTAAGAGACAGGAAAACATCATCGAGGGATGGTCGCTTGAGGGCGATATCCAATGGATGAATTGAGGCCTCATCTAAGGCACGTAGTGCCTGAATGAGGGCGATTGAACCATTTGTAACAGGTGCGCTCACCGTTCGCCCATCTAAATGTGTTGAACTCCCACTGACGTGAGCGATTATCTCTTGCACTTTAGCTAAATCTTGGTTTTCAGCTGTTATCTCTAAGCGTTCACCGCCTACCTGCTTTTTTAATACATCTGAAGTTCCACGTGCGATCACTGTACCTCGATCGATAACGGCGATCTCATCAGCTAATTGATCGGCCTCTTCCAAATACTGAGTTGTAAGCAACACTGTTACTCCACCTGTAACTAACTCTTCGATTACACCCCACATCTCCATGCGTCCACGAGGATCAAGCCCAGTGGTTGGCTCATCTAAAAATAAAACTTTTGGTTGCACGATTAATGAGGCAGCTAAATCTAAACGGCGCCGCATTCCACCGGAATACGTCTTGATTGGACGACGTGCACTATCGGTTAGAGAAAACCGTTCTAATAATTCATTTGCTCGATTAATCGATTGTTGCCTACCTAAGTGATAAAGGCGGCCAAACATTACTAAATTATCCCAACCAGTCAGCGTCTCATCTACGGCTGCGTACTGACCTGATAGACCGATTACTTCGCGAACTTTGTCGGGATGCTTGATGACATCAATGCCGGCAACATGAGCACTTCCTGAGTCGGGCTTGAGTAGAG
>JBILUX010000083.1:0-5510 GCA_044370765.1 Candidatus Planktophila sp.
AGAGGTTAAAGACAAGTGTTAACGTTGCCACCCTTGTTGGGCACATACCTATTCACACCGCTGTTGTTGGTTACGGTAAAGATGATGCAACGCCCTACCAAATCGATGAAATGAAAGATCTATTACTTGAGGGGCTGAACTCGGGGGCCTACGGATTTTCTACAGGGTTAAACTATTCACCCATCTCATATGCCTCACGCAATGAACTCTTTGGCTTTGCCGAAGTTGTAGCCACAACAAATACAATTTTTGCTTGGCACATGCGCAATTACGGTGATGACCTTATGAAATCGGTAGAAGAAGTAATTAGTATCGCGCTAGAGACAGGTGCACGAACACAGATTTCCCATTTAGTTGCAGTTGGCGAAAGAAACTGGGGAGCAGTTGCGCTTGCTCTCGATAAGATTGATAAAGCTAATTCTCAGGGTGCAGACATATCTGTCGATGTTTACCCCTACCTCGCAGGTAACTGTCCGCTAAGCCAACTTCTTCCTGCATGGGCACAAGAGGGTGGCGATCAGGTAATGAAAAATCGGCTGGTAGATACACAAGTGCGAAACAAAATCATTAAGGAGTGGGTCGACCCGCTTGTTTCTTGGAGAGAGATACAAATTAGCTCAGTGCTTCCAGGGCGAGAAAAACTTGTTGGTCAAAGCATCGCCGATATCGCGCAGGCAACTGGAAAGAGCGAAGATGAAAGCGCCCTCGACCTACTTGCGGAAATGGGAAACTCAGTCGGAATCATCGCCTTTGGTCGAAGCGAGGCTGATCTCATCTCGATTTTTACTCATCCTCGAGCCCTTATTGGATCTGATGGTCAGTCCCTTGATCCCCTCGGTATTACAGGATCGGGAAGTCCGCATCCCCGCTCTTATGGATGTTACCCCCGTCTCATGAGCTCATTTGTTGGCTCACATGGAATCACTCTTGAGCGGGCCGTTCAAATGTCCACAAGTGCAGTTGCACAGAAATTACAGATGACTGATCGAGGCGAAATTGCTGTTGGTACCAGAGCCGACCTTGTGGTTTTCGACCCTGCAAAGATACGCGATCTCTCGACTTTCAATAGCCCACATCAATATCCTCAGGGGTTACCGTATGTCATGGTCAATGGTGAATTAGCGATTCGAAATGGAGACCATACAAGAGCTCGAAGTGGTGATGTACTGCGAAGAGGTCTTTGAATTAAAGAAGTGAGCGAATCATTCCCGCTGCCTGAGCTCTATTCTTCACTCGCAAACGCTCATATATTTTTACTGTCTCGTATCTGGCCATCGATTCGCTAAAAAAGAGGGCCTGTGCGATCTCACGGTTAGATGCGCCATCTGCAATCATTCTCGCGATTTCTACCTGCCGCGGAGTCATTTGATACTTTGTCTCTAGGATCGTAGATGCTTCACCTAACTTACCTGACACTTCTTGAACCATATCAATCTTCTTGGCAATTTCAAGATCTGCAATTTGATTTGGAACCATTGATTGAAGAATCATTGATAGCGCAGTAAATAGTTTCAACTCCCAGCTTTCAACCTCCCGATTCTCGTCGAATCCCCACACAACAGAGCCAACAATCATGCCATCGTTTACAAGCGGAAAGGCTATGAGAGATTTAAGCCAAGGTACGTATGAAACCCAGGTTCGAAGATAAATCCCGTACTCTTCTATTTCTGTTAAGTTTTTGAGAATAACTGGCTTCCCTGTCAGCATCGCATCAACTGATGGAAGCCGTTCTTCCATAGTTGTATAAACATCCAACATTTTTGTTGCCGCTTCAGGATAACCATGAGAGGAAAAATTCGTCGCGACATCGTTTTCATTGAGCAGGATTATCGAAATCGCTCTAAGACCCAAGATTCCTGGACTTCTCAAAACTAGTGTCTGCAATAGTCGAGCATCTGGTAGAGAGTGCCCGAGTCTTCCAAGCCAATCATTTATCATGTCTAGCGAAAGAAGATGGGGATCAAGCAAGCCATGCGATTCCTCGTTCAAACGTTTTACTAATCGCAATCCTGCAGCCTCATGAGAATTAGGTGTGGTCTCCACATTCAACCCCTCACTCCTTCGAATTGCTTGAGGGTATTGGGAAGTACAAATTGTGGCAATGATTTTCTCACTATGTGCAATCTGTATCTGATTGAGCGTGGCTTCTAAGTCGGATATCTACTAGATAACGACTGAGGCTCTTCCCGACTCGAGGCGCGCAATTGGCACACGAAATGGTGAACAAGAGACATAGTCAAGGCCGAGTGAGTTAAAGAAATGAATACTGCGTGGATCTCCACCGTGTTCTCCGCATACACCTAGCTTGAAATCACTGCGCAACCCGCGCGCAAGGTCAACGGCAGTGCGTAGCAAGATTCCAACTCCAGCCTCATCGAGTGATTCGAATGGATTAAAGGGAAGAAGTTCTAAATCTAAATAGCGCGGCAAGAAGGTTGATTCAACATCATCACGGCTAAATGCCCACGTCAGTTGTGTTAAATCATTGGTTCCAAAAGAGATGAAATCGGCGTAAACGCCTAAGCGATCGGCGGTAATTGCCGCGCGAGGGGTCTCAATCATTGTGCCAATCGGAATGGCAACATTTATTCCTGAGCCCTTAAATGTCTTCACAATCTCTTCATCGAGGGATTCGCGTAAATAGAGGAGCTCGCGCTGTGTGGCAACGAGCGGAATCATTACTTCAGGCCTTGGATCATGGCCCAGCTTTCGAACCTCAAGGAATGCATGTACAAGTGCACGTACCTGCATCTTGTAAAGCTCTGGAATCAGAATTCCTAAACGAACTCCACGCAGACCCAACATTGGGTTTGATTCATGCAGACGGTTAACTGCGGCAAATAAAGCTCTATCACGTGCAGATATGTCCTCGTTAAGAGCCTCTGCCCGGGCCATCTCAGAACTTAAGGTCACGAGTGATGGTAAGAATTCATGTAACGGAGGATCAAGTAAACGGATCGTTACTGGCAAACCTGACATCGCCATCATGATTCCGACAAAATCTGCGCGCTGCAGTGGCTCCATCTCGGCAATTACCGAGCGCTGCACATCTTCATTTTCAGCCAATACCAAACGCTCAACGTATGAGCGACGAGGACCCAAGAACATATGTTCAGTGCGACATAGACCAACACCTTCGGCGCCAAGTATCCGCGCACGTATGGCATCCTCTGGTGTATCGGCATTCGTACGGACCTCTAAACGGCGCTTACTATCGGCATGCATCAAAATGCGATCAACGGCCTTAACAACTGGTGCCGCCTCATCAGAGTCGGCAGATAAGCGACCCTCTAAATATGAAGTAACTGAGGAGGCAACAACAGGTACGTCGCCAAGATAAACGGCGCCAGTTGTGCCATCGATTGAAATAACATCGCCCTCATAAACGGTTACCGTTCCGGCAGTAAATAAATTAGCTCGCTCATCTACAGAAATTGAATCAGTCCCACAGACGGCAGTCTTTCCCATACCGCGCGCAACGACAGCGGCGTGTGAAGTCTTACCACCACGGCTAGTCAGAATTCCTTGAGAGGCCACCATGCCAACTAAATCATCGGGACTTGTCTCTCGTCGTACCAAAATGACTTTCTTTCCCGATTTTGAAAGATCAAATGCTCGCTTTGAATCAAAGACAACCTCACCAACGGCTGCTCCTGGGGATGCTGGAATTCCCCGTGCGATTTCATTTAATTGTCCAGATGTGTCGAACTGGGGAAACATCAACATCGCTAATTGATCACCAGATGTGCGAAGTAAGGCTTGATCCATCGTAATTTTGCCCTCATCGACAAATTGAAGTGCAATTCTAAAAGCCGCTTCGGCAGTGCGCTTACCCACACGGGTCTGGAGAATCCAGAGTTTTCCGCGCTCGATAGTGAATTCGATATCACAGAGATCTTCATAGTGGGTCTCTAATAACTCCATCACATCATCTAACTCTTTGGCAACGTCTGGGGTGAGTTCGGCAAACTCAATGAGTGACATGGGAGTGCGAATGCCAGCTACAACATCTTCACCCTGAGCTTTTTGAAGATAGTCACCATAGCGACCGACTTCTCCAGTGGATGGATTACGCGTAAATGCAACGCCTGTTCCAGAATCATCACTCAGATTGCCAAAGACCATAGATTGAATATTTACTGCCGTACCTAAGTCAGAAGGAATGCGTTCGCGGCGACGGTACATCTGCGCACGCTCTGAGTTCCAGGATCTAAAAACAGCCTCTACGGATCTAATTAAATGTTCGCGTGGATCTTTAGGAAAATCCTCCCCTGTTGCCAATGTGATTACTTTTTTAAATCCATCACACAACAGTTTCAAGCTTTCCACGTCTAGACCCTGCATATTTCCAACGCCAACAGAGGATGCAATCCGTTCCTGTACCTTATGAAACTCCGCAGGTGCAATGTCGCACACGATTTTTCCGTACATCTCAATAAATCGTCGATAAGAGTCCCAGGCAAAGCGCGGATTTCCAGAAGATGCTGCCAGCGACTCGGTTACTTCAGGAGTCATGCCAACATTTAATACCGTCTCCATCATTCCGGGCATTGAGAATTTTGCGCCAGAGCGCACAGAAACCAACAATGGATTGTCGACTCCCCCAAATTTCTTACCTGTTTGTTTTTCAAGCTCTTTGAGTGCGGCATCCATTTCGGAGTTTAAAGTTTCAGGAAATTTTCCAGATTGCAAATATTGACGACATGCATGTGTTGTAATCGTAAATCCTGGCGGCACCGGCAAACCGATGCGGACCATTTCGGCCAAGTTGGCACCCTTGCCACCAAGCAGATCCTTTTGTGACATGTCTCCAAATGTGAATGGATGAATCAACTGCTCGGTCATCGTTGACCCTCCGCATGTTAGTAAGGCATGTATCTGGTTGACTTGTTTTTAAATTCTAGTTCACGATTACTCTGGGAATCCTACTCATAATCGTATAGGATTTTGGCCATGTCGAGGGCGAGGATTATGTATGTCTAAGAACGTTAAACGCCAGTTCCCTAAGTGGGCAGATCTATCTCCTTTGCTCAAATTCACGATGCCAACCCTGCCCAGCCGCGAGAAACGCCTAGCTAAGGCGCTGACGATTTGGGATCTGCGCGAAATTGCAAAGCGCCGAACCCCCAAGGGTCCCTTTGACTATACCGATGGCGCCGCTGAATCAGAGGTCACACTTGAGCGAGCTCGCAGAGCCTACTTAGATTTAGAGCTTCGCCCAAATATTTTGCGCAATGTAAAAGATGTTTCACTCGAATGTGAAGTTCTTGGACAGAGGTCTGCGATGCCTGTTGGTCTGGCACCAACTGGTTTTACACGCATGATGCACTCTGAGGGTGAAAATGCCGTCGCTAGAGCGGCGCAAAAATTTGGAATCCCTTACACACTCTCCACTCTTGGCACCACAACCATTGAGGATGTTGTGACTGCAGCACCCGATGGCACTAATTGGTTCCAGCTCTATATGTGGAACGATCGCGATGCCAGCATGCAATTGGTTGAACGAGCTA
>JBILUX010000084.1:0-5450 GCA_044370765.1 Candidatus Planktophila sp.
AATATCGCTCGGTACAATTGCCGCATGGTTTAGATATCGTCAACTAGCAAAAAGAGTTCAACTTCCGCCATTTTCGCTATTCATGGATGCCTTAGCCCCCGGAGTTCTTTTTGCTCAAGCAGTTGGGCGTTTCGGAAACTGGTTTAACATCGAACTATTTGGGCGGCCGCTAGATGCACCGTGGGCCTTGTCGGTTCCACTTATTAATCGCCCGAATGGCTATACCGAGTTTGCGACTTTTCATCCAACGTTTTTATACGAGGCGCTGTGGAGCACAGCCGTAGCAGTTCTGTTGATCATTTTTGGTAAGAGGCTCCGCTCGGGACAGGTTTTCGCACTCTATGTATTTGGATACTGTCTTGGACGTGTTGCTATTGAATCGATTCGAATCGATGAGGCGAATCACATTTTTGGGCTCCGGCTCAATGTATGGGTGGGAGTTATTGTCGCCTTAGGCGCACTCGTTATCTTCCGACGTTTAAGCAGGGTTAGCGGCGAAGCTATCGGGTAGGCTATTTGCTATGCCACTAAGAGCTGTACATGAACGAAATATGCAACACCGTACCCACCGTGCCGGTTGGCTGCGCGCGGCAGTCTTAGGTGCAAATGATGGTTTGGTATCAACTGCCTCGTTAATGATCGGTGTTGTAGCAGCTGGTAAAAATGATTTTCTTGTAACCGCCGGACTTGCGGGAATCACCGCCGGTGCGATGTCAATGGCCGTTGGTGAATATGTTTCAGTGCGATCACAAAATGATGTTGAAGAGTCCGATCGAGTTCTTGAGATCGAGCACCTTGCAACAGATCCAGCGGGCGAACTACTAGAGCTGCAAGATATTTATGTTAACCGTGGACTAACTCCTGAGCTGGCAATGGAAGTTGCTCTGGCAATGCATGCTAACGATCCACTTGCTGCACATTTGCGTGATGAGCTAGGGCAACATCCTCACACCAAGGCACGCCCAGTGCAAGCGGCTATTGCATCGGCGCTCTCATTTACCCTCGGTGGACTCATCCCATTTGTAGGCGCTTTTGCTCCAACTAGCGGGGCTAAGGCGTGGAGCATTGTTGGGTTCACTGTTGTGGGACTTGTTCTTACCGGGATTGTCAGTGCACGTACTGCTGGAGCCAAAGTTTTAGGCACAACGCTTCGAGTAATCATCGGAGGCTGCTTAGGTATGCTCATTACAGCGGGAATTGGTCAGATCGCCCAAATTGCAGGTATCTAACCTCTAGTCAGATCGGTTTTTGTTGCTACTCTTTGCACCGCAACAAAGTAAGTAGCACACAGGGCCAAGGTTGTCCCGAAAATATTCGACAATCGGAGCTCAATCACCATGGCCTTGCCTTCCAATTATCCACATGCACAGGGGCTCTATAACCCTGCCCAGGAACATGATGCATGCGGTGTTGCGATGGTGGCGACTTTAAATAAAATTGCAACGCATGAGATTGTAGAAAAAGCTCTTACCGCACTTCGCAACCTCGAACACCGCGGTGCATCAGGTGCTGAACCCGATAGCGGCGATGGTGCCGGAATCTTGATTAGAATCCCTGATCAATTCTTTCAAGAAGTGACAGATTTTGATTTACCAACAGCGGGAACATATGCAACAGGAATCGCTTTCATCGAAAAAGGTGTTGACGTACACACAGAGATTGCCCACCTTGCAGCCGAAGAGGGCTTAAAGGTTATTGGTTGGCGTGATTTACCAATTAACTCGAGCTCTTTAGGCAAGACCGCACTATCTGTCATGCCAGATTTCCAACAGATATTTCTTAGTGGCCTAAAGAATGAAGATGGTCTTGTGCTTGAACGCATGGCATTTTGTCTGCGCAAGCGCGCAGAGCATGCCCTCGCTCTCTATTTTCCCTCGCTATCTGCTCAGACAATTGTCTATAAAGGAATGCTTACGACGGGTCAACTTGAAGAGTTTTTTCCGGATCTAAGTGATGAACGCGTTGTCTCGCCATTGGCACTCGTGCACTCTCGTTTTTCAACTAATACTTTTCCTTCGTGGCCACTGGCTCATCCATATCGCTATATTGCACATAACGGTGAAATCAATACTGTTAAGGGCAATCGCAACTGGATGAGTGCACGTGAGTCGTTACTGGAGAGTGATTTAATTCCTGGAGATCTAAAGCGACTATTTCCAATAGTCCAAATGTCAGGAAGTGATTCGGCATCTTTTGATGAAGTTCTTGAACTTCTCTACTTAGGTGGGCGTTCACTGCCACATGCCGTTCTTATGATGATTCCTGAAGCATGGGAAAACCACGCATCGATGCCTGAGCTACGTCGTGATTTCTATGCCTTCCATGCATCGTTGATGGAGCCTTGGGATGGACCGGCGTGTGTAACTTTTACCGATGGTCATCAAGTTGGCGCGGTCCTAGATCGAAATGGTCTTCGCCCATCGCGCTTCTGGGTTACTAAAGATGGACTAGTTGTCTTGGCCTCTGAAGTTGGCGTCTTGGACATAGCCCCTGAGGAGATCGTTCGAAAGGGTCGATTGCAGCCAGGCAAGATG
Source organism: Candidatus Planktophila sp. (assembly GCA_044370765.1). GTDB lineage: Bacteria > Actinomycetota > Actinomycetes > Nanopelagicales > Nanopelagicaceae > Planktophila. Next base: position 2,535 of record JBILUX010000084.1, read on the forward strand.
TTTTTGGTTGATATTGAGGCAGGTCGCATCATTGAAGATGAAGAGATAAAAGACTCATTAGCAAGCGCTGCGCCCTATGGAGATTGGTTGCACGCTGGAATGGTGAAGTTAAGTGAGCTTCCCGCCCGTGAACACATCATCTATCCGCACTCATCAGTTGTTCGACGTCAACGTGCATTTGGCTACACGGAAGAAGAGCTACGCATCCTCGTTACTCCCATGGCGCGCAACGGGATGGAGGCCTTGGGTTCAATGGGCACCGACACTCCTATCGCCGCACTTTCAAATAAACCACGTCTACTCTTTGACTATTTCTCACAACTCTTCGCTCAAGTTACTAATCCACCTCTAGATGCCATTCGCGAAGAGTTAGTCACAAGTTTAGGAACGGCAATGGGACCCGAACACAATCTCCTTGATCCGGGCTCAAATTCATGTCGCCAGATTTCACTTGCATTTCCAGTTATCGATAATGACGAACTAGCAAAGATTATTCACGTGAACGCCGATGGTGATCACCCAGGTTTAAGTGCATATGTTATCCGCGGACTTTTCTTTGTGGCCGATGGAGGAGATTCACTTCGCGCAAGGCTCGATGAAATTAAAGCAGAAGTCTCAGCGGCGATTAATGACGGTGCTCGCATAATCGTCCTCTCTGATCGAGATGGCGACACTGAAGAGGCACCAATACCATCGCTTTTATTAACATCGGCTGTTCACCACCACTTAATTCGCGAGAAGACACGTACCAAAGTTGGCTTAGTTGTCGAGGCTGGAGATGTCCGAGAAGTTCACCACGTCGCACTTTTAATTGGCTATGGCGCAGCTGCAGTTAATCCTTATCTTGCTATGGAGAGTGCTGAAGATTTAGTTTTGCAGGGCGTTATTACCGGCATTACTCCTGAAAAAGCGGTTCGCAACTTAATTAAATCCCTTGGTAAAGGTGTATTAAAAGTTATGTCGAAGATGGGCATCAGCACCATCGCCTCGTATACAGGTGCGCAGGTCTTTGAAGCCATCGGGCTAAGCGCTGATGTTGTCGATGAATTCTTTGTGGGGACGACCTCGCGCTTAGGTGGCGTCTCACTCGACGTTATCGCCCAAGAGACAATTGCCCGCCACAACATTGCATATCCACCCGGGGGAGAAGTACCAGGTACTAAACGACTTCCAATTGGTGGCGAGTACCAATGGCGCCGAGAGGGTGAGCCACACTTGTTCGACCCTGAAACGGTTTTTGCCTTGCAACACTCCACACGCACAAAGCGTTACGACATTTTCAAGCGTTACACCAATCGCGTGAACGATCAAAGCACGCGGTTGATGACACTGCGCGGACTATTTGCATTTAAAGAGCAAGCGGCCATTTCAATCGATGAGGTCGAGCCCGCTAGCGCGATCATTGCCCGCTTTTCTACCGGCGCGATGTCATACGGCTCGGTCTCCCAAGAAGTTCACGAAACTCTTGCAATCGCGATGAATCGCTTAGGCGCTAAGTCAAATACCGGTGAAGGCGGTGAAGATCCATCGCGCTACACAGAGATGGAAAATGGTGATTCAAAGCGCTCTGCTATTAAACAGGTTGCATCAGGTCGCTTCGGAGTCACGAGTCAATATTTAGTAAATGCCGATGATATTCAAATTAAGATCGCTCAGGGTGCAAAGCCCGGTGAAGGTGGTCAACTTCCAGGCAACAAGGTCTACCCGTGGATTGCAAAAGTTCGCTATTCAACGCCTGGAGTTGGCCTTATCTCACCACCGCCTCATCACGATATTTATTCAATCGAAGATTTAGCGCAGTTAATCCATGACTTAAAGAATGCAAATAGAAATGCACGAGTGCATGTAAAACTCGTGGCCGAAGTTGGTGTTGGCACGGTTGCCGCTGGCGTAAGCAAGGCGCATGCGGATGTAGTTTTAATATCGGGTCATGATGGTGGCACTGGAGCTTCACCGCTCACATCACTCAAGCATGCTGGTGCGCCATGGGAGCTGGGATTAGCTGAAACACAGCAGACCCTTCTACTCAATAATCTGCGCGATCGAATCGTTGTACAGACCGATGGACAGTTAAAGACCGGTCGCGATGTAGTTATTGCAGCCCTCCTTGGCGCAGAAGAGTTTGGCTTTGCGACCGCGCCACTTGTAGTTTCGGGCTGCGTCATGATGCGCGTCTGTCACTTAGATACCTGCCCAGTTGGTGTGGCTACTCAAAATCCTGAGCTTCGTGCACGCTTTACAGGTAAGCCTGAATTCATTGAAACCTTCTTCGAATATATTGCCGAAGAGGTCCGTGAAATCCTAGCTAGCCTTGGCTTCAAGACACTTCTTGAGGCCATTGGGCACGTCGAATACTTAGAAACTAAACGCGCAGTTGATCTTTGGAAAGCCAGTGGCTTAGATCTCTCACCACTACTTGTTCGCCCTGAGAGTTCAAGCCCACTTCACAATACTTTGCGCCAAGATCATGGCCTTGATGCCGCCCTTGATAATCAGTTGATCGAACTCTCGCAGCCAGCGCTTAAAAAGCAAGAGCTAGTCCGAATTGATGTTCCTGTACGAAATGTAAATCGAACTATTGGAACAATGTTAGGTGCCGAAATTACGCGAGCCTATGGAGCGGCAGGACTTCCCGATGGCACAATTGATATTACTTTGCGCGGCTCTGCCGGCCAGTCACTTGGTGCTTTTATCCCAGCTGGTTTAACACTGAGATTATTCGGCGATTCAAATGACTATGTAGGCAAGGGCATTTCTGGTGGCCGTGTGATTGTTCGCCCTGATGCTAGGTCAACATTTGAATCTCACAAAAATGTAATCGCAGGAAACGTTATTGGATATGGAGCGACCTCGGGTGAGATTATGATTCGTGGCGTTGTTGGTGAGAGGTTTTGTGTTCGAAATTCTGGTGCCACT
>JBILUX010000089.1:0-5028 GCA_044370765.1 Candidatus Planktophila sp.
GCATACTCTTGGAAAGCAGCGATGCTCCAGAGGGCAATCGCAAGCCATGCAGGAACACCTATGACATAAAGAGCGTATAGCCAAAAAGCTTCACTAACTCGATCGACTACAGAGTCGAGAGTTGCTCCCCATGCGCTCTCACGCTTTTGAAAAATTGCAACACTTCCATCGATTCCATCGCAAAAGAGTGAAAAAACAAGAAAGAGTATGGCCCACCAGGAAGTTGCAGTAATCGCCGTCATCGCTGCGCTCAGAAGCCCAAGAAGCGTTAAAACATTTGGAGAGATACGAAGCAGTGTGGCGACCAAACCAAAGCGATAGGAGATATTGAGCCACCAAGCAACTGCGCCTTTTATTGGCGCATCGCTGTGCAAGGTACTCCACTTTGCGTTAAAGGCCTCTTTAGTGAGCATTGTTTAGATTCCTATAGATCTCTTTGGTGGCAGTTGCACTATTCATAGTATAGAAGTGAAGGCTCGGCGCGCCAGCTCGGAGTAAATCTTCACACAGGGTACTCGCCAGCTCGATCCCTAAGGCGTGAACAGCATCTACATCGTCTTCCACGGCAGCAAAGGCGTTCGAGACTGCCGGAGGAATATCTGTTCCCCCGAGTTCGGCCATGCGCTGTAACTGCTTGACGTTAGTAATGGGAAGGATCCCTGGAATTATCGGCATTGTCGAACCGCGCGCTTGGAGTGCATAGACAAGTTGTTCCCATTTAGATACATCAAAGAAGAATTGTGTCGTGGCAAAAGTTGCACCTAAATGCTCTTTGCGTAATAAGACATCAATGTCTTTTTTAGCGTCACCATTTGATGATGGATGACCATCGGGAAATGCTGCCACACCGATATCAAAGCCTCCGAACTCGTGAATGAGTTGAACCAACTCATCGGCATGAGTGAAACCATCGGGCATTGGAGTCCACGGCGCGCGAGGCCCACCGACTGGATCTCCACGTAAGGCTAAAACTCCTCGAATTCCAGCGGCACGGTACATGTGCAGAATTGAAATTATCTCTTGTCGACTTGAACCCACGCATGTCAGGTGAGCAACAGTTGGAATCTTTGTGCGTTGCCTCACCTCTTCAGTTACGCCAATGGTTCGATTCCTTGTTGAGCCTCCAGCGCCATAGGTCACAGAAATAAACTCTGGTGCTATGAATTCAAGGGCCTCAAGGGCGGTCCACAATCGAACCTCCCCCTCCTCGTCTTTCGGGGGGAAGAATTCCAATGAATACGAAGTGCGGACTACCACTGAGTGAGGGTACCGTTAAGGAGTGAGTACTGAGGCCAAGGCAACGTTGCAAGAGATTCGTGATGCCGTAGAGATAGAGCTATCAGCATTCCTGACTGAGCAGGCCGACTATCTACACTCCATATCGAGCCAGCTTGCACCGGTCTCTATGGCTCTCTCTTCATTTCTTCTCGATAGTGGAAAGCGCCTGCGACCACTATTTGCCTACAGCGGATACGTTAGCGTTGGCGAGGAAATATCAACCGCTGAAATAAAGTCGATCGCCAGTCTGGAACTTCTGCAGGCCTGCGCCCTCATTCACGATGATCTTATGGATGGGTCAGATACGCGTCGAGGTAAACCCTCAATACATCGTCACTTCGAATCCATGCATGTACAAGATGAACTAGAGGGTTTTGCACCTGCTTACGGCCTAGCCGCAGCTGTTCTATTAGGTGACTTAGCCCTTGTATGGGCGAGTCAAATGCTTAACGCATCGGGACTTACATCGGCGCAACTTCGGGATGTCTTACCGATTCATGATGAGATGCGTGTTGAACTAATGGCTGGGCAGTTCTTAGATATACATGAGCAAACTCAGAAAACGACAGACCTACAGCGCTCAATGAAAATTGCGCGATACAAATCAGGTAAGTACACAATAGAGCGACCACTTCATATTGGTGCATCACTGACAGGTCGCCAAACTCCCGAACTATTTGCCGCTCTATCTGCCTATGGTCTACCACTAGGTGAGGCATTTCAGTATCGCGATGATTTACTCGGAGTATTCGGTGATCCATTGGTGACTGGGAAGCCAGCAGGTGATGATTTACGCGAAGGTAAGCGAACTGTTTTGATCGCACTGACTGAATTAGAATCTACAGATTCGATGCGCGCTGAGAGCAAAAAATTCTTTGGATCACCAGATTTGGATGCACATGGCGTCTCTGTATTGCAGGAGATCATCACCGCAACCGGTGCCAAAGACAAGCTCGAATCCATGATCGCTCGCCTGACTGATGAGGCATTGCGCGCGGCAGAGAGTGAACTCATTGGAGAAAAGGCGCATCCATTGCTTCTTGAGCTTGCCAAAATTGCAACGAAGAGAAATAACTAGATGGTCGCACGCGTAAAAGGACCAACAGATCACGTCGTTATAGTTGGTGCGGGCTTGGCTGGACTTAGCGCAGCGCTTCGATTGGCTGGAGCGGGCCGAAAAGTAACTGTTATCGAACGAGAGTCCGTTCCTGGCGGGCGAAGTGGTTTATTAAATAAAGATGGATACGCCTTCGATACTGGACCCACTGTTTTAACTATGCCATCACTCATCCAAGATGCATTTAACTGTGTTGGTGAAGATATGAAGGATTGGTTAGAGCTGATGCCAGTCTCGCCTCTGTATCGAGCATATTATGCCGATGGATCACAGATCGATGTTCATGCAAATACTCAAGAGATGGAAGCCGAAATCGCTGCAAAAATCAGCCCGAGCGAAGCTGCTGGGTATGCAAAGTATGTGGATTTTGTAACCAAACTATATAAATACGAGATGAATGATTTTATCGATAGAAATATTGATAGCCCTTTTAATCTCCTAACTCCTAATCTTGCTCGACTTATTGCATTGGGAGGATTTCGCAGACTCTCACCAAAAGTAAATCAATTTATGAAAGACCCTCGTCTTCAGAAGGTATATTCATTTCAAGCAATGTATGCAGGCGTTAGCCCGCAGCAGGCACTAGCAATCTACGCCGTCATCGCCTATATGGACTCGGTAAACGGAGTCTTTTTCCCAAAGGGCGGAATGCATGCAGTGCCTCGCGCCCTTGCCGCTGCCGCCCAGAAGCACGGTGTTGAGTTCAAATACGATACAACTGTTTCAAAGATAGAGATTATTAACGGCCGAGCAAAGGCAGTTGTTACCGAAGATGGCCAGCGCATCGAATGCGATGCCGTAATTCTCAATCCTGATCTTCCAGTTGCCTGGCGCGATTTATTGGGAAAGGTTCCGCTCTCAGTCAAGCGGCTTAACTATTCCCCATCATGTGTCACTATGTTGGTTGGCTCATCTAAGAAATATGAGTTTGCCGCCCATCACAACATTCACTTTGGAGAGTCTTGGGATGGCGTGTTTGATGAGTTAATAACACAAAAGAAATTGATGAGTGATCCGAGCGTTTTAGTCACAATACCTTCAAAGGATGATCCATCTTTAGCCCCACCAGGTAAGCACTCTTACTATGTTCTCTTTCCTACCCCTAACTTAGATGCAGATATTGATTGGAATGTTCAGGCAGGGCCATATCGAGATCACATGATTAAGATTCTCGAGCAACGAGGCTATACCGGCTTTGGAGATGCAATTGAGACCGAGGTCCTCACAACTCCTCTGGACTGGCAACGACAGGGAATGGAGCGCGGTGCTCCATTTGCTAGCGCGCATACTTTCTTTCAAACCGGACCCTTTAGACCGCGAAATATGGCAGCTGGAATTGAAAATGTTGTCTTCGCAGGATCTGGGACACAGCCTGGCGTCGGAGTTCCGATGGTGTTGATTTCAGGACGTCTGGCCGCCGAGCGAATCGTCGGGCCAGTTAAATAAATGGATCAGCTTGACGCCTCATACGCAGAGTGCAAAAGATTAAATGCCTTACATGGCAAGACGTATTTCTTGGCAACGTTACTACTTCCAAAAGCCAAACGCCCTTACGTCCACGCTCTTTATGGTTTTGCGCGATATGCCGATGAGATAGTTGATGATTTAGCATCGGAGTTATCTGTTGAAGAAAAAACACATGCATTAAACACCTGGGGTAAAAAGATATTGGCTGATCTAGATCGTGGAGTCAGCGATGATGCAATCGGCCGCGCCTTAATCGACACAGTTAATAAATTCGACATACCGCACGCCCACTTCAAGGCATTCCTACATTCAATGACCATGGATCTTTCAGTCCAGGAATACCAGAGCTATGAGGATTTATTGGAGTACGTCTATGGCTCCGCCGCAGTCATTGGCCTTGAAATGCTGCCAGTTTTGGGAGTTCTCGACGATGGTGCTTATGAGTGTGCAGAAAAACTGGGTATAGCTTTTCAACTTGCCAACTTCATTCGAGATGTCGGCGAAGATTTAGATCGAGGACGAATTTACCTGCCGATTACCGAACTAGCGCAATTTGGTGTTACACGAGAAATGTTGGAAGAACGTATATTGACACCTCAAATTGTCGAAGCTCTAAAATTCCAAATTGAACGAGTTCGTCGACTCCAGAGAGAGGCGCAGCCTGGCATTGCGCTATTGGAGGCTAAGAGCCGTCCATGCATTGAAGCTGCATCAACTTTGTACTGCGGAATCGTCGATGAGGTTGAAAAGATTGGCTATGACATTTTCAATAAACGCGCAAAAACTTCAACGGCTCGTCGATTACGAGTTGCTAGCGTTGCTTATCTAAAGCGCCTAACCGTATCCAATTAGACAAAACTCCTAGAACCAAGGCAAAACCGAAAAGTAGATCCTCTATTGGAGCCGACGCGATTCGAATACCTATAATTACATCAGCGTCATACATAACGATATTTTTCGAAGTGAGCCACCAGTTAGTCAGCAACTGGAAGGCGATAATGATTGCGTAAGAGGTCCAAAATACACGCCTTAAAATAAGGCGGGTTTTGACAATATAGATATCGAAGGCAACTGCGCAAACAACGGCGCTCAACGCCAACTGCGTGTACGTCATAGCTATACCCGCCACCCTTTTTTGACAGTTCGCACAGCCTCAATGGTCATTA
>JBILUX010000012.1:0-18067 GCA_044370765.1 Candidatus Planktophila sp.
TTGTTTTATATGAGCGAAGAGGGGCAAGAAGGTCGAGATGCTTATAAGGAAAAACGAGCTCCTGATTTTAAGAGATTTCCTAAGCGCCCATAATCAATGCTTGATTCAATCCTAGGTTCACTTAAAGTGGTTGCTCTTGCAACTAAGACGGATTTTCGCTCGGTTACTTCGCGCGAGGTCGCACTTTTTGAGGGACCAATGGGATGGGGAGAGTTCTCGCCTTTTCTTGAATATAGTTATGAAGAATCAGTACCGTGGCTATTGAGTGCGGTCGAAGCAGCATTTGTTAAAACACCAGAGCCGTTGAGAAGAAAAATTGCGATCAATGCGACGATGCCAGCACTTGATGACCCTGATGAGATCGCCACAATTCTTAGCTCATTTACTGGTGCCAAAACAGTGAAGATTAAAGTCGGTACCGATATTGAAGCTGATTTAGCTCGCATTAATCATGTACGTCGGCTTAGTCCAGATGCCAGCATTCGAATAGATGTTAATGGTTTATGGAGCGTTGATCAGGCATGCGCGTTTTTGGAACAAGTCGGTGAAATTGAATATGTAGAACAACCTTGTTTTACTATTGAAGAGCTGCGCGAATTGAAGTTACGCACCGATGTAAGAATTGCTGGTGATGAAGTCATTAGAAAGGCCAAAGATCCTTTTAAAGTCGAACTCTCGGGTGCCGTAGACATTCTTATGTTGAAGGTCGCGCCATTGGGAGGAATTACTCGTGCAATGGAAATTGCTGCACATCATCAACTACCCGTGGCGGTTTCTAGCGCTTTAGAGAGTGCAGTTGGAATCTCGCATGGATTAAAACTTGCAGCAGCTCTTCCGACATTAGATTTTGCCTGCGGACTGGGTACTGGTGCCTTACTTGCCGTAGATGTCGCCGACCTTGCCATTATTGATGGAGCGATAGAAGTTGCCGATGTAATCCCTGACCCTTCTGCATTAATCAAGCTTGCAGTCTCCAATGAGCGCCTAAACTGGTGGAAGAATAGGATTCGAATGACATGGAGCGCAGGTGCTCAATCAACTGCGGAAGTGAATGGGTGGTGTGAATGAGTACATCTACATCCTTAGCGCGCGTCATTGTCCGCCAGATTATTGAGGCCGGCATAACAGATGTAGTAATTTCACCTGGCTCTCGTAACGCCCCCTTATCCCTGGCATTTAACGCGGCAGCTACCCGAGGGCTAATTAAAATTCACATACGGATCGATGAACGCACTGCTGCATTCTTTGCTCTAGGTTTAGTGAAATCAACTGGGAGACCAGTGCCAGTTGTGTGTACAAGCGGTACGGCAGTTGCTAATTATCATCCAGCTGTTTTAGAGGCCAACCACACCAATGCTGCCCTGCTTGTCTTAACTGCCGACCGCCCAGCAATGCTCAGGCGCACGGGTGCAAATCAAACAACTGAACAAGCGCGCATCTTTGGTAAAGCGGTGCGCTATTTTGCCGATGTCGATGGACCGGTTTTTCCAATGGAACTTCCGTTAGATAGTCTGCGATTTGGTCCAGTGCATTTAAATCTGCAATTTAATGAGCCGTTGCTGCCAGATGATTCAGCTGACTGGTTAGATGAAATAACAATCTCACCAGTCGTATTCAGGCCCCGCAAAAAAACCTCCACACTAAAAATTCAGGCAACTCGAGGCGTACTGGTAATAGGTCATGATCGCGGGGGGTTGAGCGTTGATGAAGTTACAAAATTTGCAAATAAACTTAACTGGCCAATCATCGCCGAAGATCCCCTTTCCTTTCCTAATGCACTTGCACACGCATCAATTCTTTTAACATCACCACAAGTAAGGAGCGTCTTAGTCCCACAGGCGGCAATAGTCATTGGGCGTACAACGCTTTCACGTTCAGTTAATGCTCTCGTTGGCCTGGCTCCCGTTACTTATGTAATTGATCCGCGAATAGCAACTGTTGATAGCGATCGGCAGGGTGACAAACGCTTCACTGAAATTCCAAACTTAGATTGCGTTATGGCATCCGATGATTGGACTGCACAGTGGCAGAAATACTCACAACGTTGCGCAAAATTGATTAACGATATGGTTGGTTGGAATGAAGCAGCGATAGCTAGAGAAATAGCGGCAGGACTCCCCGATGGATCTGCGATCTTTATTTCATCATCGCGTCCGATTCGAGATATAGAGGGCTTTGCAAAGCCTCGAAGCGGATTAACAACTTATGCCAACCGGGGATTAGCTGGAATAGATGGCAATATATCTACAGCATTAGGTATCGCCTCGGGCCATGAGCAGAGTTTCGCAGTTATTGGAGATTTGGCTTTCTTGCATGACATTACGGGATTGATTACACGCGAAGATATCAACTGCAGATTCATAGTAATAAATAATGACGGCGGCGGGATTTTTTCAACCCTCCCACAACGCGGGGTTGAGGGATTTGAAACTGTATTTGGAACGCCACATGGATTAGACCCTGCGGCAATCGCTCAATCCTTTGGCGTTGAAGCAACCACAATCTCAAGCCATGCCGAACTTCGGAAGTTTTTAGCTGCACCAGTTAAAGGAGTATCAGTAGTAGTTGCGAAAGTGCCCTCACGTGAGGCAAATGCGGAAAACTTAAAATCGATATATGAAGAGATAGCCTCTATTTAATTAAGCGCACTGCGCATAGGGACGAGTTTGGCTTCACTTTCAGCCAACTCTATTGCCGGGTCAGAGCCTGCAACAATTCCACAACCAGCAAAAATTCGTATAGAAGAAGCATTTATCTGTCCGCAACGCAATGCGATTCCAAGTTCGCCATCACCTGCCGCATCGATCCAACCAACTGGACCGGCGTAGCGCCCACGAGACATTCCCTCAACTTCAGCGATGAGTGCTGCAGCTTGTTCGCGCGGTGTGCCGCAAACGGCCGCCGATGGATGTAGCTGCTCAAGAATTGTGAATGCATCGACATGAGATAGTTTTTCAGCCAACGCTCCGGTTACATCAGTTGCTAAATGCATAACATTTGCTAAGTGCAACACGTAAGGAGATTCCGGAACATTTGTCGATGTACAAAAAGGCTCAAGGGCATCGGCAACAGATCGAACCGCATATTCGTGTTCTTCTAGATCCTTCGATGAACGGGCCAGAGAGCCAGCAAGGGCTAAATCGCGTTCGTCATCACCGGTCTTGCTAATCGTTCCAGCTAACACTCTCGAGGTAACCATCTTGCGTGAGAGGCGTAGCAATAACTCCGGGGTAGCACCGACTAAGCCACCTACGGCAAAGCTCCATGTAGAAGGATATTCGGCAGCTAATTTTTTTAATATTGGACGGGGATCAATTGCGCTATCTGATCGTCCAGTAAAGTCACGGGCCAGCACCACTTTATCGAGTGCACCACTTTGAATTCGATTTACAGCAGTTGAGACACGGGCTTTCCATTCGATGTCGGCATTACCAGGAGCATCCCAAGTGATCGAATTATGAATTATTTCAGGTGTAGCTGCGTCAAATTCTGGCTGTGGGGATGAACCAAACCATGTAATCCATGATTTCTCACCTTTTTTACCCACGATAACTTTTGGAATTATTAAGACTGATTCGTCGTTTGGCGAAAAGGAGAAAGATGCAAATAGAACCGGGCCTGTTCCATTTCCATGTACCGAGTTTGTGACGGCGAAACCTTCAAGTTGGGCAAGCCACCAGTTTCGCGCATCGGCAAATCGATTCGGACCACTAACGGTCGTGGTTGCATGCGTGCCCCATCCCACAAGCCCTTCGCGACCACGGATCCATGAGACTGGATTTGAATCGGGCAAGAGATCTAACAAGGGCACATGCACACCGCAGTGCATGGTTGTTACAGGAGTTAACGAGGGCATCGAAGGTTTTCTAGCGTCGCTTAGCGTTAACGAATCGCCAAAGTAGAGGCATTGACGTTCCGGCGATTATGATCTTAAGAATCTCACCAATAATAAACGGAGTTAAGCCTGCATTAATTGTCCAAGCCCAATCTTTTCCCGTAAAATGCGCGAGCCACAGTAGGCCGAAAGTAAATGTCGTGAGAGTTCCCAAAATCATTGATGGAAATGAGGTAAGAAATCTTTGGTCCATTCGTCGATTTGCAAGAAGACCCAAGAGATATGTTGTGACCAACATTCCAACTAAATAGCCACCAGTTGCACCTGTAATTTTTTCAATCCCAAAACTTGCACCGGCAAATACAGGCGCTCCTAAAACTCCGGCCAGAAGATATATTGCGAAAGTCGCAAAACCAAGGCCGGCCCCATAGGTGGTTCCGATGAGAAGTACGCCCAAGGTCTGTCCAGTTACAGGCACGGGTGAACCAGGAATTGGAATTGCTATCTGGGCAAGGGCGGCAAGAAAGATAACGCCGCCTGCAATCAATGTTGCATGTGTCATCGCAGAGCTGCGCGGCAGCACGATTGCTCGCAGTGAAGTAGCAGGAAATGACACGTGAGGGCTCCTTGAGTGGTTGAGTTGTGGATGAGCCTACTTCAAGGGAGAATATGCGCATGTCCCGCGCGAATCTCGGCAAAGATCCCGATGAAGTAGCGGCGATGTTTGATGGAGTGGCAAAACGCTATGACATCGTCAACGATCTTCTCTCTTTAGGGCGAACTAAGGCCTGGCGCCGAGCGGCGACCAAGATCATCGCCCCACTTCCCGGTATGAAAATCCTTGATCTCGCCGCTGGGCCTGGCTCATCCTCAGAGCCCCTTCACAAAGCTGGGGCGAGCGTGCTTTCAACGGATTTCTCTGAGGGAATGCTCGCCCAGGGTCGAAAATCCCGCCCATACTTAAGCTTTTCCAAGGCCGATGCCCTCAATCTCCCCTTTGAGGACGAGAGCTTTGACCTGGCGACTATCTCCTTTGGCCTGCGAAATACTGTGGATTACCCCAGGGCGCTCGCTGAGGCGCATCGTGTGGTTAAGCACGGGGGGAGAATGGTTGTGGTCGAATTTTCACACCCAACATGGCCGCCCTTTCGCCGCCTCTATATGAGCTATCTGATGCGTGCCCTTCCTGCAATCGCTCGAAAAACCGCCTCAAACCCCGATGCCTACGTATATTTAGCTGAATCTATTAGGGCCTGGCCCAATCAGGAGGGCTTGGCCGCGGCCATGGAGGCCGCTGGCTGGGGCTCGGTTACCTGGAAAAACCTGACTTTTGGGGTTGTTGCAGTTCACAGCGGCATTAAGGGCTAGCGGTCATTGGCAGGGTCCCAACCACCTTAAGATTTCACACGTGATACCCACATCCAATCCATACGTACCGATTCTGGTGCTAGGGGCGATCGGCTTTGGCTTTGCGATGATCTCAGTCGTGGCTGGCGCACTAACTGGACCGGCTCGATACAACCGAGCCAAGCTAGATGCATATGAATGTGGAATCGAACCATCACCGCAGGCCGCTGAGGGCGGGCGTTTTCCAGTTAAGTATTTTTTAACTGCGATGCTATTTATTATCTTTGATATTGAAATTGTTTTTCTGTACCCATGGGCCGTGACTTTTGACCAACTAGGAATCTTTGGCCTAGTTGAAATGGCGATATTTATTGGAACAGTCTTTGTCGCCTATGCATATGTATGGCGCCGCGGCGGATTGGAATGGGATTAAAGAATGGGTCTAGAAGAAAAGATTCCAAGTGGTTTTCTATTAACTACAGTTGAAAAACTCGCAGGGTACATGCGAAAGAACTCATTGTGGCCAGCGACTTTTGGTCTTGCCTGTTGCGCTATTGAGATGATGGCCGTTGGCTCTGCGGCAAAGTATGACATTTCACGTTTTGGTATGGAGGTTTTTCGCGCTTCGCCGCGTCAAGCTGATTTGATGATCGTCGCCGGTCGCGTCTCAAACAAAATGGCACCAGTGCTTCGTCAAATTTACGATCAAATGTCGGCGCCTAAGTGGGTAATTGCGATGGGTGCATGCGCCTCATCTGGTGGAATGTTTAATAACTATGCGATTGTGCAAGGCGTAGATCACGTCGTTCCAGTAGATATTTACCTTCCTGGTTGCCCCCCGCGCCCTGAAATGTTGATGGATGCAATTCTAAAGCTCCACGAAAAGATTTACGATGAAAAACTAGGCGCTAACCGCGCACAAATAATTAAGGAAGTTGAACTCGCAGCCATGAACGCGAAGCCAACCATTCAAATGAAGGGCTTACTAGCGTAAATGACTGATTCGGGAATGTTTGGCGCACGCGGTACCGGGGATACATCTGGATACGGCGGCCTTGTTCGCACCCCTGCGGCAACTGGCTCTTCGCAGCGTCCATATGGTGGTTATTTCGATGATGTCGCCGATGATTTAGAGCGTGCCTACCCCGAGTTTTCTCAGGCAATTGAGCGCGTGGTCGTTGATCGCGGTGAATTAACTCTGCATGTAAAGCGGGAAAAACTAGTTGAAGTTGCAATGGTTTTGCGCGACACATTGAAGTTCGAAATGTGTATGGGAGTCTCTGGAATTCATTACCCACAAAATACCGACCGCGAACTTGTAGCGGTATACCCACTTCTTTCGATGACAAATAATCGCCGAATCCGACTCGAAGTTTCAGTGGCCGATTCCGATGCACACATTCCATCACTCGTTGAAGTGTGGGCAGGTAATAACTGGCACGAGCGCGAGACCTTCGACATGTTCGGAATTATTTTTGATGGCCACCCAGGTCTTACGCGCATTTTGATGCCAGATGATTGGGCGGGTCACCCACAACGTAAAGATTATGCACTAGGTGGAATCCCAGTTGAATACAAGGGCGCAACAACTCCGCCTCCTAGTGATCGTAGGAGCTATAAGTGACAACATTTGATCCGTATGCACCATCTCGCGAAACAACGGAAGGCACGGTCTTCTCGGTTACTGGCGGGGATTGGGATGCACTTGTTCAGGAAATTGGCTCAACGAAAGAAGAGCGCGTTGTTGTCAACATGGGCCCACAACACCCATCGACGCACGGTGTTCTCCGCTTAATTCTCGAACTCGAAGGCGAAACTGTCACAGAGGTCCGTTGTGGAGTTGGATATCTACACACCGGAATTGAAAAGAACATGGAGTTCCGTAACTGGACTCAAGGAACAACATTTGTAACTCGAATGGATTACTTAGGGCCGATTTTTAATGAGACTGCTTATTGTTTAGCGATCGAGAAACTTCTTGGAATTACAAATGATGTTCCAGAGCGTGCCAGCGTAATTCGCGTAATGATGATGGAGCTCAATCGAATCTCATCACACATGGTGGCCCTTGGTACTGGCGCCCTTGAGCTCGGTGCGATTACCCCTATGTTCTTTGCATTCCGCGAAAGAGAGATTGTTCTAGACCTCTTTGAAATGATCTCTGGTCTGCGCATGAATATGGCCTATATCCGCCCAGGTGGCGTCCAACAGGATTTACCAGAGGGTGCCATTCCTAAGATTCGCGAGGCTGTAAAGCTGATGCGCAAGAACTTTAAGGACAATACATCTCTTCTAGTTGGTAACTCAATCTGGTTGAAGCGAACTCAAGGGATCGGTTACTTAGATTTAGCTGGGGCAACAACACTTGGAATCACGGGTCCAGTGCTTCGCTCAACTGGCCTGCCATGGGATCTACGTAAAGTGCAGCCATATTGCGGCTATGAAAACTATAACTTTGATGTTATTACAGCTGATACATGTGATGTCTATGGACGTTTCCTCATTCGCATGAATGAACTGGAGCAATCTCTACGCATCATCGAACAGACCTTAGATAAGTTAGAGCTTTTGGAAGGTGCGCCAGTGATGGTTGCCGATAAAAAGATTGCCTGGCCTGCACAGTTAGCACTTGGCAGCGATGGACTTGGTAACTCCTTAAATCACATTCGCGAAATCATGGGTACGTCGATGGAGTCATTGATTCACCACTTTAAATTAGTAACCGAAGGTTTCCATGTTCCAGCTGGTCAGGTTTATCAGGCAGTCGAATCTCCACGTGGAGAGCTAGGTGCTCATGTTGTATCCGATGGCGGAACTCGTCCTTACCGAATGCATTTCCGTGAGCCATCATTTAATAACTTACAAGCAACTTCTGCTATGAGTGAGGGCGGAATGATCGCTGACATTATTGGTGCAGTTGCATCTATTGATCCTGTTATGGGAGGCGTTGACCGCTAATGGATTATTCTCCGCAAGATCTTGCAACTATGGATTCAATTATCAAGCGCTATCCTCGCTCGCGTTCTGCAATTATGCCGCTTTTACACTTTGTTCAATCAAAGGTTGGTTTTGTAAATGGTGAAGGCATCGAACTAATTGCAAAGCTTTTATCTCTAGAAACTGCAGAGGTTTCAGCCGTTGCTACTTTTTATACTCAGTACAAGCGCAAGCCCGTTGGTGAGTATCACGTCGGTGTCTGCACGAACACTCTTTGCGCAGTAATGGGCGGGGATGCGATATTTGCAGGGCTTAAAGAGCACCTCGGCGTGGAAAATGATGGCGTTACAGCCGACGGCAAGGTCTCCCTAGAGCATATTGAGTGCAATGCCGCCTGTGATTATGCACCTGTTGTTATGGCCAACTGGGAGTTCTATGACAACCAGACCGTTGAGTCATCAAAAGATCTCGTCGATTCAATGCGAAGCGGAAAGCCAACACCCCCTACTCGTGGCCCTAACTCATTAGTTACCTGGAAAGAGGCATCGGCTGTGCTTGCAGGAATCAATGATGGAAAAGCACATGAGGGTGTTCAAGCTGGTGGACCATCACTTCTTGGATTAAAGATTTCGAAAGAGGGCAAGTAATGACGAAGTTAACGCCCGTACTTTCAGCGCATTGGGATGAGAAGGATTCATTCACGATCGAGGCCTACACACGTCACGGTGGATACACAGCGTCTAAAAAAGCTTTAGCAATGGATCCAGATGCCGTTATTCAATTAGTTAAAGATTCTGGTCTGCGCGGTCGTGGCGGTGCGGGTTTCCCAACTGGCATGAAGTGGGGATTTATTCCGCAGGGCGATAACAAAGATCACTACTTAGTTGTTAATGCCGATGAATCTGAACCTGGAACATGCAAAGACATGCCATTGCTGATGGCTAACCCACATGTATTAGTTGAAGGCTGCATCATCGCTTGTCATGCAATCCGTGCAAAGAATGCATTTATTTATATTCGTGGTGAAGTTACGCATGTTGTTCGACGTCTCAATCAAGCAATCGAAGATGCATACAAAGCCGGGCACCTTGGTAATGGAATTGATTTAGTTCTACATGTTGGAGCAGGTGCATACATCTGCGGTGAAGAGACCGCGCTCCTAGATTCACTCGAAGGTTTCCGTGGGCAGCCACGTCTGCGGCCACCGTTCCCAGCCATTGCTGGTTTGTATGCCCGCCCTACCGTTGTAAATAACGTTGAATCAATTGCATCTGTTCCAGAGATAATTTTAAAGGGCGCCGAGTGGTATCAATCGATGGGCACCGAGAAAAGCAAGGGTGCAACGCTGTATTCACTCTCGGGCCACGTAAATAACCCAGGCCAATTCGAAGCACCTCTTGGAATAACTTTGCGTGAAATCCTAGAGCTCTCTGGTGGAATCCGTACTGGTCATTCCTTAAAGTTCTGGACTCCAGGTGGATCATCGACTCCTATCTTTACCGCAGAGCACTTAGATACTCCACTTGATTATGAAGGAGTGGCTGCTGCAGGTTCAATGCTTGGTACCAAGGCACTTCAGATATTTGACGAGACGACCTGTGTCGTCCGAGCTGTTCTGCGCTGGACTGAGTTTTATAAGCACGAGTCCTGCGGCAAGTGCACGCCATGTCGCGAGGGCACATGGTGGTTGGTACAGATTTTGCGCGACTTAGAGGCCGGCAAAGGAACCGAAGACGACCTTGCGAAGTTACTCGATCTCTGTGACAACATTATGGGTCGCTCATTCTGTGCACTTGGTGATGGTGCAACTAGTCCAATTACCTCTTCAATTAAATATTTCCGCGATGAGTACATCGCGCACATGGTTCAAGGCGGATGTCCATTTGACCCAGTTGCATCAACTCTATTTGTTGGAGCGGGTGCATAAATGACTACTACCGAAATCGTAGACATGATTACCGTCGTTATCGATGGTTTTGAAGTCAGTGTTCCAAAAGGAACTCTAGTAATTCGTGCAGCCGAGCAGCTAGGAATTCAGATTCCACGTTTTTGTGATCACCCGCTTCTGGATCCAGTAGGTGCCTGCCGTCAGTGTTTAGTCGACATCGAAATAAATGGTCGAGCATTTCCTAAGCCACAAGCATCCTGCACAATTCCAGTTGAACCGGGCATGATCGTAAAAACTCAACTCACATCACCTGTTGCCGATAAAGCACAAAAAGGCGTGATGGAACTTTTGCTTATTAACCACCCGTTGGACTGTCCAGTCTGTGACAAGGGTGGAGAGTGCCCCTTGCAAAACCAAGCGATGAGCGCCGGCCATGCAGAGAGCCGCTTTGAAGGCGTTAAGAGAACATTTGAAAAACCAATCAATATCTCTTCTCAAGTTTTACTCGATCGTGAACGCTGCGTCTTATGTGCGCGCTGCACTCGTTTTTCCGATCAAATCGCAAGCGATCCATTCATTACTTTGAATGAGCGCGGCGCTCTACAGCAGGTCGGTATCTACGAAAAGCAGCCATTTAAATCCTATTTCTCCGGCAATGCCGTTCAAATTTGTCCAGTCGGTGCATTAACCGGTGCCTCATATCGTTTCCGTGCCCGACCATTTGATTTAGTCTCAACGCCATCTGCATGTGAGCACTGTGCATCTGGCTGCGATATGCGTACCGATGTACGCCGTGGTAAAACTCTTCGCCGCCTTGCCGGTAATGATGCATCCGTCAATGAAGAGTGGAACTGCGATAAGGGCCGTTGGGCATTTAAATATGTCACTGCTGTTGATCGCTTAGCTCATCCACTCGTTCGCAATGAAGAAGGTGTACTAGTTGAGGCATCTTGGCCTGAGGCACTTGCCGTCGCAGCTCAGGGATTGAAAGCGAATTCTTCGGCAGTACTAGTTGGAGGCCGTGCAACATATGAGGATGCATACGGATACAGCAAATTTGCACGAGTTGCACTTGGTACAAACGATATTGATTTTCGTTCACGTCTTTCATCCGATGAAGAGCGCGAATTCCTAGCTGCTCGCGTTGTTAGTTCAACAACGACGTATCGCGACATTGATCGCGCCGATCACGTTCTATTGGTTGGCTTTGAACCCGAAGAAGAGTCACCAATTGTTTTCTTGCGTTTAAACAAGCAATTCCGCAAGCGTGCTTTAAAAGTAACGACTATTGCGAGCAAACTTTCCATCGGAGTTGAAAAACTCAAAGGCGAGTTCGTAAAGGTTGCACCTGGTCAAGAGGCCGCTGCAGTTACTTCACAGGCATTAACCGCTCAATCAATTATTCTTGTCGGAGAACGCGCATCTGAGAGTGTTGGGGTGTTAACGGCTGTTGCAGCCTTGGCAGATTCAACGGGTGCAAAGATCGCTTGGATTCCACGCCGAGCAGGTGAGCGCGGTGCACTTGAGGCCGGAGCAGTCGGAAACTTATTGCCAGGCGGTCGCCCTGTCGCCGATGCTGCAGCCCGCGTAGATATCGCTGCGCTATGGGGCTTGGATTCATTACCAACGACAATTGGTCGCAGCAGCGACGAGATTTTTGCCGCAGTTAATTCGGGTGCAATAGGTGCCCTGTTAGTTGGAGGCGTAGACCCACTCGATGGCGCTAACTCAGTCGCTGCATTGGCCGCACTTGATAAGGCCTTTGTCGTCAGTCTTGAGATAGCTCCGAGCGAAGTCACTCTGCGGGCAGATGTTGTTCTACCCGTTGCAGCGATTACTGAGAAGAGTGGATCATTTTTAAACTGGGAGGGCCGAGCTCGCGCATTTGATTCGGCCGTTCAGGATTCACTTAATCGAAGCGATCTTCGAATCCTTTCAATGATTGCTCAAGAAATGGGCACATCACTAAACCTCGGTACTGTCACCGCTGCAGCCAAAGAGATTGCATCTCTCGGTGCTTGGGATGGCGCACGAGCAACGATGAAGCCAGCCAAAGAGGCAAAGGCTCCGACTTTAAAGAGCGATCAATTCCTTCTTAACTCATGGCGCCGCTTGCTAGATCTTGGAACTCTTCAAAAGGGTGAAGAAAACTTAGCTGGAACTGCGCGCCAGACCGTGGCGGTTATTTCACCAAATCGCGCACAGGCAATGGGAGTCGTCGATGGAGATCAGTTAAAGATTTCAACGACGCATGGCTCAGTAACCCTTGCCACCTTAGTAGAAGATATTCATGACGATGCAATCTGGGCGCCACGTAATTCACGCGGCTCTCAATTACTTGTAAACCTAGGTGCC
Organism: Candidatus Planktophila sp.; assembly: GCA_044370765.1. Classification (GTDB taxonomy): domain Bacteria; phylum Actinomycetota; class Actinomycetes; order Nanopelagicales; family Nanopelagicaceae; genus Planktophila. The sequence continues at coordinate 12,363 of JBILUX010000012.1, forward strand.
GGACATGGCGCAGTAGTTACGGTGGTGAAGATATGACAACAGCAGAGTTAATTGGCGCAGATCCAGGTTGGCTAATTACCGTAAAGGCACTTCTTGTCTTTATCTTTTGTGTAGTTCTGACTCTGCTATCGGTATGGGGAGAGCGTCGCTTAGTCGGTCGCATGCAACAACGTCCAGGCCCTAACCGTGTTGGTCCATTTGGATTAGTTCAAGCGCTGGCAGATGGCGTAAAACTTGCACTCAAAGAGGACATCATTCCGGCAGCTGCAGATAAAATTGTCTTTGTTATAGCCCCAATTATCAGTGCTACGACCTGCTTTATGTCCTTTGCTGTAATTCCAATTACTGGCCCAGTAACTCTCTTTGGCCAAAAGACTGCAATGCAGTTAACCGATCTTCCAATTGGCGTTCTTTACGTATTAGCAATCGCATCAGTTGGTGTGTACGGAATCATTTTGGCTGGTTGGTCATCAGGATCCACATATCCACTTCTCGGTGGCCTGCGATCGAGTGCACAGGTAATCTCCTATGAAATCGCGATGGGACTTTCACTCGTAGCTGTCTTTATCTATGCAGGATCGATGTCAACTTCTGACATTGTGGCCGCGCAATCCACAACTTGGTATGCAGTTGTCCTGTTCCCATCATTTGTAATTTATGCGATATCAATGGTTGGTGAAACTAATCGAGCACCATTTGATTTAGCCGAAGCCGAAGGTGAGCTCGTCGGCGGTTTCCATACGGAGTACTCATCACTTAAGTTTGCACTCTTCTTCTTAGCGGAATACGTAAACATAATTGCCGTCTCTGCCCTTGCAACAACGTTATTCCTCGGCGGATACCACGCCCCACCATTCCTTGGCTTCACTGAAAACTGGCTAGGTGGCTGGTTCACTGCGATTTGGTTCTTCTCAAAGGTGTTGGTCTTCTTCTTCGTATTTGTTTGGTTACGCGGAACTCTTCCTCGTCTACGTTATGACCAGTTCATGCAATTCGGCTGGAAGGTTTTAATTCCAGTTTCAATCGTGTGGATCTTGGTTGTTGCAACACTTCGAGTACTTTCATTGCAAGGCGCTCCGCGCTTAGTCGTCGTGGGCTTCGCAAGCTTTGTAGTTCTTCTCGTGATGTTGGTTAATATCGGTTTTGAAAATGCAAAGAAAAAGAAGGAAATGGCCATCTTCGATGATGCCCCTGCACCAAGTTTTGCCGTACCGGCTTTGCCGACGAAGAGTGGAGCCGACAATGTCTGAGATCGAACCCTTTAATAGCAATGACAAAGGTCTAGAAAAAGTTGAGTTCACTCAAGTTGATCAACCTGGCTCTGTTGGAGTTTTCGGCCATGCGAAGGGTTTCTGGATAACCTTTTCGACTATCTTCAAGAAGCCTGAAACCGTTGAATACCCAGAGGTTAAAGCGCCTACACAAGAGCGCTTTCATGGGCGTCACCAGTTAAACCGCCACCCAGATGGCCTTGAAAAATGCATTGGCTGCGAGCTGTGTGCTTGGGCCTGTCCTGCAGATGCGATTTATGTTGAGGGTGCAGATAACACCGAAGAGAATCGCATGTCACCGGGTGAGCGATACGGCAAGGTTTATCAGATTAATTATCTGCGTTGTGTCTTCTGCGGACTATGCATCGAAGCCTGTCCAACTCGCGCGCTTACTATGACAAATGAGTATGAACTTGCCGATGATTCACGCGAAAAATTAATCTTCGAAAAAGATGACTTACTTGGACCATTGCGTGCTGGAATGTTGATGCCACCACACCCAATGTACCCAGATATGAATGACACTAATTACTACAAGGGTGAAGTAACAGAGGCCCATCCGTCACAGGATGTGAATAAATGAACGATCTCGCACTTCAAGTTGGCCAGACAGCGGCGCCCGAAGCCACTCTCTTTTGGGTTCTTGCGCCACTGACTCTCATTGCAGCCCTTGGAATGTTGTTAGTAAAGAAGGCCGTTCATTCAGCCATCTTGATGGCATTTGTCATGATCGCTCTTGCTATTTTTTACATCGCCCAAGGCGCGCCATTTCTAGGGATAGTTCAAATAGTTGTCTACACCGGCGCCGTCATGATGCTCTTCCTCTTTATCCTTATGCTGGTCGGTGTTGACTCTTCTGATTCACTAACTGAAACAATCAGAGGACTGCGTCCAATTGCAATTACCGCTTCTCTCGGTTTTGGCGGACTAATGGTTTCACTTCTCGGACGAGCGACCCTTGGTCGCGGCGCAGTTGGAGTTGAAGCCGCAAACGCCGAAGGAAATGTTCAAGGAATTGCGCAACTTTTATTCTCAACTTTTGTCTGGCCATTCGAAGTTGTATCCGCACTATTAATTACTGCAGCCCTTGGTGCAATGGTTTTAGCCCATCATCACCGGGTTCAAGAGCGTCCGACACAACGACAACTCTCGATCGAGCGCTTCCGCGGTGAATCAATTGCTAATGCCGCGGGATTACCAGCTCCTGGAGTCTTTGCTCGACATAACGCCGTTGACGTGCCAGCGCTTTTGCCAGATGGCACTGCCTCGGCAGCCTCCGTCAATGCCAGCTTAAAGGCTCGCGGGGATGTCTTAGATTCATCGCTCTTTGAACTAGGCACTGTAGATACAAGCATTGAGGAGGAGAAGTAAATGAATGCAGCTAACTATCTCTACCTCTCAGCGATGCTCTTTACTATTGGTGCAGTCGGAGTAGTTGTCCGACGCAACGCGATCGTTGTCTTTATGTGCGTTGAACTCATGCTTAATGCGGCCAATCTTTCATTTGTAACTTTCTCTCGAATTAATGGCGATCTCAATGGCCAAGTAATCGCCTTCTTTACGATGGTTGTTGCAGCTTGTGAAGTCGTAGTTGGTTTAGCAATTATCGTGACGATTTATCGCTCACGTCGATCGGCATCTGTTGACGATGCTAGTTTGTTGAAGCGATAAGCATGATGACTTCCAACAGCCTCGTATATTTAATTGCCTTGCCTCTTGCAGGCTCTGCGATTCTCCTGCTCTCAGGACGTCGTAGCGACAAATGGGGGCATTTACTCGCAACAGCACTATCGGCATCATCCTTCTTCGTCGGTCTCTACCAACTTTCATTGATGCTCGGTCGTTCAAACGATCAACGTCCAGTCTCTCAGAAGTTATTTGAGTGGATCTCTGTTGGAACATTCAACATTGATGCAGGGTTAATGCTCGATCAGCTCTCTATTTGTTTTGTACTTCTTATTACGGGCGTCGGCACACTCATTCATATTTATTCAATCTCTTACATGTCTCATGATCCAGATCGCCGCCGTTTTTTTGCATTCCTCAATCTCTTTATTGCCTCAATGTTGCTTCTTGTTTTAGGCGATAGCTATCTCAATCTCTATGTTGGCTGGGAGGGTGTCGGTCTTGCCTCCTACCTCTTAATCGGTTTCTGGAATCAAAAGCCTGCTTACGCAACAGCATCTAAAAAAGCATTCGTTATGAACCGTATTGGCGACATGGGCCTCTCATTTGCCATCATGATCGCATTTGCCACAATGGGCACGGTCTCATTCTCAGGAATCAAAGAGGCTTCCGGGCACACGTCTACTGCAGCATTAACTGCGATCGGCATCATGCTTCTCGTAGCTGCCACTGGAAAATCGGCGCAATTCCCGCTACAGGCATGGCTTGGCGATGCAATGGCCGGTCCAACTCCAGTCTCAGCCCTGATCCACGCCGCAACGATGGTTACCGCGGGTGTCTATCTAATTACGCGCTCTAACTTCATCTTTGATGCCGCCCCTACTGCACAGCTTTTAGTAGTAATTGTTGGCGCAATAACATTGATGTTTGGTGCCTTAATCGGTACTGCCAAAGATGACATTAAGAAGGCACTTGCCGCATCGACGATGTCACAGATCGGCTACATGATTTTAGCGGCCGGTCTAGGGCCAGTTGGTTATGCATTTGCAATCATGCACTTACTAACACATGGATTCTTTAAAGCTGGCATGTTCCTTGGAGCAGGTTCAGTTATGCACGGGATGAACGATGAAGTAAATATGCGTAAATATGGAGCACTACGAAAGTTCATGCCAATCACCTTTGCAACGTTTGGCCTTGGATACTTAGCGATCCTCGGAGTTCCTCCATTTGCCGGCTTCTACTCAAAAGATATGATTATTGAAACCGCCTTTAACTCAGGCGGCACTAAGGGAATTATTCTTGGTTGCGTAACTTTGTTAGGTGCTGGAATTACCGCCTTCTATATGACTCGGGTAATGATTCTTACCTTTACCGGCACCTCTCGCTGGGATGAAGAGGCGCATCCACATGAATCCCCATGGCTGATGTGGCTGCCAATGGCAATTCTGGCAATTGGATCGGTTACATCTGGATATCTCTTAAGTCACGGAGATGCGCTGGTTAACTGGCTATCACCACTATTTGAAAACCATGGCGAGCACACCGAGCTCCTATCGCCAATGATCGTTTCGGGTCTTGCCTTATTGATGGTGGCAATAGGCGTTGCATTTGCATTCATTAAATATTCGCTCAATGATGTTGATGCCGTTGCCCCAAGTGATGTTTCAATATTCACAACGGTTGCTCGTCAAGATTTAATGCAGGATCGCTTCAATGAGGCGGTATTTATGCGCCCTGGTCAAGTGCTTACCAAGCTCCTAGTTAAGAGCGATGAAGTAGTAATCGATGGCGCAGTACGGGCTGTTGGACGTGCGGCCCTTGGCTCAGGTGCATCTCTACGTGGGATTCAGAACGGCTTTGTCCGCAGTTATGCGGCGTTAATTTTAATCGGTGCTCTCGCACTGGTCACAGCGATTTGGGTGGTGACGCAATAATGATCTGGTTAACACTCTTAATGGCACTTCCACTTGCCGGTTCGGTAGCAGTAGCTGCCCTTCCAAAGGGAAACGAAAAGTTAGTAAAGCAAGTTGCCCTTGCCACTACTTTGTTAGTTTTGGGCGTCACGATTGCAATGGCCGTTGGTTTCCAGCGCGATAATGTTGAACTTCAATTCGTTGAAAAGTACTCATGGATTCCATCCTTTGGAATCAATTACGCACTTGGCATTGATGGTCTTGCATTAGTCCTGATTCTAATGTCTACGATTCTGGCCCCAGTTGTTGTTCTAGCTGGCTGGAACGAAGCCCATGGCGGACGTTGGAGTGTAAAAACTTTCTATATTCTTATCCTTGTCCTTGAGACGATGATGATTGGTGTATTTGCCGCAACCGATGTATTCCTCTTCTATGTGATTTTTGAAGCGATGTTAATCCCTGTCTACTTCCTCATTGGGGGATATGGCACAGGAGAGCGTTCAGCGGCAGCTGTTAAGTTTTTGATTTACAGCCTGTTCGGTGGTCTCCTGATGCTGGCATCAATCATCGCCCTGTACGTGATGTCAGGTGCTCAAGGTGGACATACATTTGATTTAGCCGCGCTCTCACAACTCGAGATGAGTTCGACTACTCAAAACCTTTTGTTCTTAGGCTTCTTCATCGCCTTTGCTATCAAAGCTCCTTTATGGCCTCTGCATACATGGCTTCCTGATGCTGCAGAATCTGCCACACCAGGAACATCCGTTCTACTCCTTGGAGTGCTCGATAAAGTCGGCACCTTTGGAATGATTCGTTACTGCCTGACGCTCTTCCCTGAGGCAAGTAAGACCTTCACCCCAATGATCTTGGTCCTGGCAGTAATCTCAATTGT
>JBILUX010000159.1:0-3173 GCA_044370765.1 Candidatus Planktophila sp.
GCTCAAATTTATGACAGCGAGATAGATTATTTAGTTGAGGTCGATGAGCCATTACAAGAAAAGCCCGCAGTACCGATTACCGATATTCAAGCTCAAATTGGTAGTCGCATTGCGAGTTTGATCGAAGATAACTCAACACTCCAGTTAGGAATTGGGGGAGTACCAGATGCAGTCCTGATGGCTCTTAAAGATCGAAAAGGGCTGCGTATCTGGACAGAGATGTTTTCCGATGGCGTCCTTGAGTTAAGTAGAGCAGGAACCCTCGATGAAGAGGTTCTCATTACCGCATCCTTTGTATTCGGCAGCAATGAGCTATACCAATGGTTAGATCTAAATAAGAAAGTGCGAATGCTACGGACCGAGCGCACTAATGACCCGTCTCAAATAGCGCGCCAAGCCAAGATGGCCTCTATCAATAGCGCCTTAGAGGTTGATTTATTTGACCAAGCAAATGCCAGTCACGTGCGAGGCAAAATCTATAGCGGCTTTGGTGGCTCTACCGATTTCATAGTCGGTGCACTACATAGTCGGGGTGGTCAGTCATTTGTTGCCCTGCCCTCATGGCATCCGAAGGCCGATGTCTCCACGATTGTGCCGAGATTACAAAGTAACGTCACGCACTTTCAGCACTCCTACGTCGTCACCGAACAGGGAGTAGCTGCCTGCTTTGGACATTCACAGAACGATCAAGCGATAAATATTATTCACAACGCAGCGCACCCAAGCGTGCGAGAAGAGTTAATTTCAATGGCCAGCGAATTCGGCCTTATTTAACCTGCCAGTTATGGTTATGAAAGCTAATGTGACTCACGGGTTACGGCTGGACCGCTTGATCCAAGTAAGAAATCTAAATCTGCACCTTTATCTGATTGCATAACGTGATCTATATACATTCGCTGCCAACCGCGAGATGGATTGGCATAAGCATCTTTGGACTTAGTTGATGGCACTCGTTTGCTAATCTCTTCATCGGTTAATTTCACGTTTATGGTTCTTGCAAATACATCTAACTCGATTATGTCGCCAGTTTGGATTATCCCGAGTGGTCCTCCCGCTGCCGATTCAGGGGCAACATGCAAAACTACGGTTCCGTAAGCTGTTACACTCATTCGACCATCACAGATACGGACCATATCCGTAACTCCTTTAGCCAGAATCTTGCGTGGAAGCTGCATGTTTGCAACTTCAGGCATTCCTGGATAACCCTTTGGACCGCATCCACGAAGCACAAGGACACTATCTTCGGTTACTTCTAGATCATCATTATCGATTCGTTCATGAAAATCTTCGACACTTTCAAAGACAACTGCGGGGCCGGTATGTTTTAAAAGATGTGGACTTGCAGCCGAGGGTTTTATCACAGCTCCAAGTGGGGCTAAATTCCCACGAAGTACCGCGATTCCAGCCTCTACTTGAAGCGGATTCTCTCGAGTTCTGATTACATCTGCGTCGTAAATAGTGCCTTCACCCAGAGTGGCAACAAGTGATCCACCAGTTACGTTAATTGCCGCTGGATTGAGCGATGCCTCAAGTTGGCGAAACACTGCATGTAATCCGCCGGCACGGTGGAAATCCTCCATCAGGTACTTTCCAGATGGTTGCAGATTTACGATTAAGGGAATTCTCGATCCAATTGCATCAAAGTCATCAAGGGTTAGATCAACTCCTAGTCGACCTGCAATTGCTAAGAGGTGAACTACGGCGTTAGTGGAGCCACCAATTGCAGCTAAGGCAACAATTGCATTTTCAAAAGAGGCCTTAGTCATGATCTGACTTGGCTTGAGATCGCGCTTAACCATTTCGACAATATGACGACCAGAGTTGTGCGATGCTTCAAGCAATCGTGAATCAGCCGCTGGAATGCCCGCAATCTCTGGCATAGTCATTCCGAGAGCCTCGGCCATAAGGCCCATCGTTGATGCCGTTCCCATCGTGTTGCAATGTCCACGACTTCGAATCATTGAGGACTCTGAGTTTAAAAACTTCGCATTACTGAGCAGACCTGCGCGCACCTCTTCGCTCAAACGCCATACATCGGTTCCGCAGCCAAGGGGATTTCCTTGAAAGGTACCCGTGAGCATTGGACCACCAGGAATTACCAGCGATGGAAGATCAACTGAGGCCGCTCCCATTAGAAGTGCTGGAATTGTTTTATCGCAGCCGCCGAGGAGAATCGCGCCATCAATCGGATTTGCACGCATTAACTCTTCAGTTGCCATCGCGACCATATTGCGCCACAGCATCGCTGTTGGCCGAACCAAAGTTTCACCGAGTGAGAGCATCGGTAGATTAAGAGGAACGCCACCGGCCTCCCACACACCATTTTTTACACTTTGTGCAATCTCATCTAAGTGCGAGTTACATGGAGCTAGATCTGAAGCGGTATTGATGATTGCGATTTGAGGTCGGCCATCGAAGGAGGAATTTGGATTGCCTCTTCGCATCCATGCACGGTGTATATAACCATCACGAGAATCTCCGCCGTACCAGTGCGCGCTTCGCAAGAAAGTGCTCCTTTGATTTGAAGATGAAAGTGTGGCGAGTCTAGCCTTTCGATGAAGAGTCCGTCTAGCATTAGCGTTCTGATGAGAGCATTTGTCGTTGATTCACCGGGGCTCGGCGCTGGTGATGGTCCAAAAGTTCATATTGATCCGAGGAGTTCTTAATTATGAATATTAGAACAATTTCTGAAGCGGTATCAGATTTGGCGGAAGGTCCGATCTGGAATCCGGTTACGAATAAAATAACCTGGGTTGATATTGGGAGACAGAGAGTTCATAAATCAGATTTCGATACTGGTCAAACGGATACATTCAGTTTTACAACCCCTATCTGCGCAATCGCCGAGAGATCAGATGACGGCTATATCGCTGCAACTGGCGATGGATTTGCAAAGATCGGTGTTAACGGAGAGTTTTCACCCCTGCACACTTTTCTTGACGAGACAATGCGATTTAACGATGGAAAGGTAGATGCTGCAGGTCGCTTTTGGGCGGGAAGTATGGCATTAGATTTAACTCCCAATAGTGGCAGTCTCTTTGTTCTCGACATTGATGGGAGCTACCGAAAAGCATTAGGGAATTTAACACTCTCAAATGGCTTGGCCTGGTCTCCCGATAACCAGTTTTTTTATCATATCGACAGCATTCCAGGAGTTATGAAGCGTTTTAATT
>JBILUX010000086.1:0-5151 GCA_044370765.1 Candidatus Planktophila sp.
GCCACTGCGGGTTTTCGAATCTACGATGCCGAGCTGCTAAAGCGGATGAACGTTGCAACCATAAAAAGTGAGGGCTATTGCTTTCAAATTGAGATGACCCGGCGGGCGCGCTCTTGCGCGGCAACGATTGGCGAGATCCCTATTACCTTTGTTGAGCGCACGCATGGCATCAGCAAAATGTCCTTCTCAATCGCCCTTGAGGCCATCCTTCGCATCACTTCATGGGGGCTTTTGCGCTTAATCGGCCGGTAATTGGCGGCTAAGGAGTACCTATAGAATTGCCCCTGCACCGCAAGAACCAATCTTTGGGGATTTGACGGTGACATCTCAGCACTGCCTTGGCCTTAAAAAACCAGGTGAATCATCTCGGTCCGTTTATTCGGTCGATGACTCTCAGTGCGACGGGCCCAACAAATAGTTAGGCCACAACCGAGCGGGTTTTTTGCGCGTGCGCATTAAATCTATGAAGGAGTAAACCTGCCATGGCAGTTGTAACAATGCGAGAACTTCTCGACAGCGGAGTCCACTTCGGACACCAGACTCGTCGATGGAATCCAAAGATGAAGCGTTTTATTTTCACTGAGCGCAATGGCATCTACATCATCGACATTCAGCAATCACTTGCACTCATTGATAGTGCATATGAGTTTGTAAAGGATACGGTCGCTAAGGGCGGTCACATTCTTTTTGTTGGAACAAAGAAGCAAGCACACGAACCGATCATGCAACAGGCTGCACGTGTTGGAATGCCAACCGTCACTGAGCGCTGGTTAGGTGGAATGCTTACTAACTTCCCAACTGTCTACAAGCGTATTCAGCGCCTTAAGGAGCTAGAGGCTCTTGAGAACACCAACGATCTTCTTCTCACTAAGAAGGAGCTCTTGATGCTTCGCCGCGAACGCGAAAAGCTATTTAAGAACCTTGACGGTATCCGCCACATGACTAAGTTGCCTTCAGCAATCTGGGTTGTCGATACTAAGAAAGAGCACTTAGCAGTTGCTGAGGCCAAGAAGCTTGGTATTCCAGTAATTGCAATCTTGGATACAAACTGCGATCCAGATGAAGTTGATTACAAGATTCCAGGTAACGATGATGCAATCCGTTCAATCGGTCTGCTTACACGCGTTATCACTGATGCAATCGTTGCCGGCCTTGCCGCACGCTCTGCAGTAGTTAAGGAAGAGACAAAGTCTGATGCTCCAGCAGAAGTTGCTGCGGGCGAGCCAATGGCTGACTGGGAAAAAGAGATTGCTGCTTCAACTGAAGCGGTTGTTGAAATTCCAGTAGCTGCACCAGTAGAAGGAGAATAATTAATATGGCTGCATATACAGCTGCCGACGTAAAGAGACTTCGCGAAGCAACTGCTGCGGGAATGCTTGATTGCAAAAAAGCACTTGATGAAGCAGAGGGCGATTACGACAAAGCGATCGACCTTATTCGCGTTAAGGGACTCAAAGGAGTCACAAAGCGCGAAGGTCGTCTGACCTCAAATGGCGCAGTCGTTGCAAAGGTTGAGGGCAACCTCGGCGTAATGCTCGAACTGAACTGTGAGACAGATTTCGTTGCGAAGGGCGATCGATTTGTAGCCCTTGCCGATGAGCTTTTAGCTCACTTGAAAAATGTTCAGTCAGATTCAGTTGAAGCTTTCCTTGCAACAACAATGGCTAGTGGAAGTACTGTTCAGTCAGTTATCGATGAGGCCAATGCAATGATGGGCGAGAAGATTGAAATTCGTCGCATTGCAGTCCTAAAGGACTCACCAGTTGGTATCTATCTACACCGCACGAGTCCAGATCTACCTCCACAGGTCGGCGTTCTTGTTCAGTTAGCTAAAGATGCTGGCGAAGTTGGAAAAGATATTGCACAGCACATTGCAGCATTTGCACCACAGTTCGTTAATCGCGAAGATGTGCCTGCAGAGCTGATTGAAAATGAGCGACGCATCGCCCACGAAACTGCGATTGAAGAGGGTAAGCCAGAGGCTTCCTTGATGAAAATCGTAGAGGGTCGCGTTACTGGCTTTGTTAAGGAAGTTTCCTTAATCGAGCAGTCATTTGCTAAAGATGCCAAGAAGACTGTTAAGCAGATTCTCGATGAGGCAGGAACGGCCGTTAAGGCTTTTCATCGCTTCCGCGTGGGTCAATAGGCTTTAGGGAACTAACGCCTAAGATTTAACCATCGAACCACTAGTTTAAAAGGAGCACCCATGCCCGGTACACGAGGAACGTATCGGCGGGTGCTCCTTAAACTTTCTGGAGAGGTTTTTGGTGGAGCTAAAGGCATCGGTGTTGATCCCGATGTTGTGCAAGATATTGCAAAACAGATTGCCGACGTTGCACGCACCGGTGTTCAGGTAGCGATTGTTGTCGGCGGCGGTAATTATTTCCGTGGCGCAGAGCTTCAACAGCGTGGAATGGATCGCTCTCGGGCCGACTACATGGGAATGCTCGGAACGGTCATGAACTGTTTAGCGCTGCAGGATTTTCTTGAAAAAGAGGGGATCCAAACTCGCGTTCAGACTGCAATCACAATGGGACAGGTCGCAGAGCCATACGTTCCACTTCGCGCTATTCGCCACTTAGAAAAGGGTCGCGTCGTTATCTTTGGTGCAGGCGCCGGAATGCCTTACTTCACAACCGATACCGTTTCGGCGCAGCGCGCCCTTGAAATCGGCGCCGAAGCGTTACTGCTTGCAAAAAGCGGCGTTGATGGCGTCTATAGCGCAGATCCAAAGAAGGATCCGAAAGCTGTTAAATTCGACAGTATCTCCTACGATGAGGTTTTATCTAAGTCATTAGCAGTTGCCGATGCTGCAGCATTTGCTTTGTGCCGTGAAAATAAACTGCCAATAGTTGTCTTTAATCTTATGGAGAATGGAAATATCGGGCGTGCAGTGCGCGGTGAAATGATTGGAACTTTGGTCGACTAAAAACTATTTGTCGGGCACCATAACAATCGAACTCGACGGACATTCAGTGACGCAGATTCCACAGCCTTTGCAGTAATCCAAGTTAATCTCAAAGCCTTTACCTGGACCTAACTTAATAATTGCATTATCTGGACATACCCCAAAGCAGTTATCGCATTCAAAGCAGTTGCCACAAGACATGCAACGGCGAGCCTCGTAGAGAGCATTGCTTTCATCCAAACCCTTAACGACTTCGGAGAAATCCTTTGCTCTACGTGTCGCCTCTAAACGCTCACGGACAATGTGCGGTGCATCGGTGTAGTACCACGTGTTTAACTGATCGAAGGTGACGATGTCGTTGTTGTCGATCTTTTCATAGGCGATTTTTCGTAGCCAGGCATCGATATTGCGCGCTGCTTTCTTACCGTGACCAACTCCCGTTGTTACTGTGCGTTCGGCCGGGATCATGTCGCCGCCGGCAAATATTCCTGGGTGTGAGGTCATCATTGTCGAATCAACTGGCATCACACCATCTTTAGTATCTAAATCTGCACTATTTCCTAGCAGCGAGAAATCTACCTCTTGACCTAGGGCCAGAATCAGTGAGTCGGCCTCAAGAGTTTCAAACTCACCAGTAGGTTGCGGAAAACCATCGGCATCCAGTGCCATTTTTTCAATCTGCAAAGACTTCTCATCGGCATGTTTTACCGTTGATAACCACTTGACCAAGATGCCCTCTTCGATCGCCTCTGTTATCTCTTCATCATTTGCAGGGGCCTTATCGCGCGTGCGGCGATAGACAATGATCGCCTCTTCGGCTCCAAGACGCTTTGCTGTACGGGCAACATCCATTGCAGTATTGCCACCACCGTAAACAACTACTTTGCGACCAAGTAATGGTTGATTTCCATCTTCTACATCATGCAAGACCTTAATTGCATCGAGTATGCGTGCCGCCTCACTTGCCGGAATATATGCACGCTTACTTAATTGGGCACCGATTGCTAAGAAGACTGCGTGGAAGCCTTCATTGAGAGCCTCATGAACATCATCGACTCGAGTGTTCATCTCGAAAACAACACCCATATCTTTAATGCGATTAATTTCGGCATCTAAAATTTCGCGGGGGAGGCGATACTTTGGAATTCCATAGCGCATCATTCCGCCAGGGGCGTGGGTCGCATCTCGAACCGTGACGCTATGTCCCATGCTGCGCAGGTGATAGGCAGCTGATAATCCAGCAGGGCCTGCACCGATTACTAATACTTTAAAGCCACTCTCAACGCTCGGTGCTGGAATGCTCCAACCCTTTTCAATTGCGTGATCGCCTAAGAATCGCTCGACGGAGTTAATACCAACGGCCTCATCTAACTCTGCGCGGTTGCAAACGCTTTGGCATGGGTGATAACAAACGCGCCCCATAATCGCAGGAAATGGATTCTCGAGGATTAATGCGCGCCAAGCCGCTTCATAGGATCCATCTTCGGCAATGTATAGCCAGTTTTGAATATTCTCACCGGCCGGACATGCGTTATTGCACGGTGGCATGCGGTGTACATACTCAGGCTTTTCAACTCGCCATGATCCGGTGTGGTTAGCAAGGGATGAGTTGACTGAAAGCGTTATTGCAAATGGTTTGTTCATTAGATGCTCGCACTCTCGTCAGGAATCAAGTTATAGCGCCGGATATTCTTATCTGCGATCGCCTGTAGATGATTGATAACATCATCGCGTCGCTGCGGTGAAAATAAATGGGCGTAGCGCACCTGTAGTTTTAAGTACTCTTCTACATCTACACGGTGGCGAATCGCAGTCGAAGCAACGACTTCACCATGCTCGGCCTCAAAGACTGGGAACAGACCCGACTGCGTTGCAAGACGCGCAATCTTGATCGTGTCACATGATGCCGAGCCCCAGCCCAGTGGGCATGGAACCAGTACATGTATGTAGCGTGCTCCACGAAATGACATCGCCTTAGTAACTTTGGCCTCTAAGTCGCGCAGATCTGCAACCGTTGCCGTTGCAACATATGGAATCTCATGTGCCATCGCAATGCGCGGAAGGTTTTTGCCCTGTCCAAAGACGTTACCTGGGTTTTCACCCACGGCCTGTGTTGTAGCTGTGCGTGCAGCTGGGGGAGTCGCACCTGAGCGCTGCACACCGGTATTCATGTATGCCTCATTGTCGTAACAGATATAGAGCACATCATCGTTTCGCTCAAACATTCCAGATAATGCGCCGAA
>JBILUX010000087.1:0-5150 GCA_044370765.1 Candidatus Planktophila sp.
TGATGAATTAGTCAATACATATGGAGGTGGCACGTTATCTGGTCTGCCACTTCGCGCAATCCAAATTGGCGGACCGCTAGGTGCATACTTTTCAACGGCCCAGATGGATACGTCGATGGATTACGAGTCACTTATCGCTGCAGGCGGAATGCTGGGTCACGGCGGAATCGTGGTCTTTGATGAGACCGTAGATTTAGCGGTGCAAGCCAAGTTTGCCATGGAGTTTTGTGCCATTGAGTCCTGTGGCAAGTGCACGCCGTGTCGTATTGGTTCAACACGTGGGGCTGAAACTATCGACCTGATTATTCAGGGCGTGAGGGTGGATGAGAATAAGAAGTTGCTTCTCGACCTCTGTGAAGTGATGACCGATGGATCGCTGTGTGCCATGGGCGGTTTGACCCCTTTGCCAGTAAAAAGTGCGATGCTTAACTTCCCATCAGACTTCAATGGAGTGCGCAGATGACGATGATTTTTGAGCCAGATTTCGGCACACCTGTCAGCGAGCGAAGCGATTGCGTGAGCCTTGAGATTGATGGCCGCGCAATCACTGTACCTGCAGAAACTTCGATTATGCGCGCAGCCCTTGAAGCTGGCATTGATATCCCAAAACTCTGTTCTACCGATAGTTTAAAGGCCTTTGGTTCATGTCGATTGTGCGTCATTCAAGTCGATGGCCGTAACGGCACTCCATCATCATGTACAACACCGGTGGCCGAGGGCATGAAGGTTGCAACACAATCTGAAAAGCTTGATCGTATTCGCAAAGGCGTTATGGAGCTCTATCTCTCCGATCACCCAACAGATTGTGCAACAGGGGATGAATGTGAAGTTCATGGTGTTGCTAAGAAAATTGGAATAAGTTCTAGCCGCTACACAAATGTTGCTACGCACCTAGATTTGAAAAAAGATGAGAGCAATCCCTACTTCACCTTTGATTCAACTGAATGCATCGTCTGCAACCGATGTGTACGAGCTTGCGATGAGGTGCAGGGAACTTTTGCATTAACGATCGAGAACCGTGGCTTTGAAGCAAGGGTCTCATCATCGGGCACCTCATTTATTGAGAGTGAGTGTGTTTCATGTGGAGCCTGCGTGCAGGCCTGCCCAACTGGAGCCCTTACTGAAAAGACGCTATTAACTATCGGTGCGCCAACCTCTTCAGTCATTACAACGTGTGCCTATTGCGGCGTTGGTTGCAGCTTTAAAGCTGAGATGCGTGGTGATCAAGTTGTGCGCATGGTTCCATTAAAAACCGGTGGCGCAAATGAAGGACACTCATGTGTCAAGGGTCGCTTTGCATATGGATATGCCACTCACGCAGACCGCATAACCAAGCCAATGATTCGAAGCGCTATCACCGATCCCTGGAAAGAAGTTTCGTGGGAAGAAGCGATTACTTTTGCTGCCGATGGCTTAAAACGTATTCAGGCCGAAACCGGAGTCAATGCAATCGGCGGAATCACTTCTTCGCGCTGTACTAATGAAGAGGTCTTCGTTGTGCAAAAGATGATTCGCGCCGCTTTTGGTAATAACAATGTCGATACCTGTGCCCGCGTATGCCATTCACCAACGGGCTATGGTCTTGGTCAGACATTTGGAACTTCGGCCGGTACTCAAGATTTTGAGTCGGTAGAGCACAGTGATGTCATCATGCTCATCGGTGCCAACCCAACCTCGGCCCACCCAGTCTTTGCCTCGCGCATGAAACAGGCGATTCGAAAAGGCGCCAAGCTAATCGTTATCGATCCCCGCGTTATTCCATTAGTGCGCACGCCTGGAATTACAGCCTCTCACCATCTGCAGTTAATGCCAGGTACAAATGTCGCCGTTATTAACGCACTGGCACATGTAATTGCAACCGATGGTCTTATTAAACGTGAGTTTGTCGAAGAGCGTTGTGATGCCCAATCTTTTAAAGAGTGGGAGACCTTCATTTCACTGGGCGAGAACTCACCCGAAGCCCTTGAGGCATCATCGCGAGTTCCAGCCGCTCAGATTCGCGCAGCAGCGCATATGTTTGCCAATGCAAGAAACGGCTCTATTTATTACGGTCTTGGAGTTACAGAGCACAGTCAAGGTTCAACAATGGTTATGGGAATTGCAAACCTTGCCATGGCAACAGGAAATATTGGCCGCAAAGGCGTTGGCGTTAATCCACTTCGGGGACAGAACAATGTGCAGGGCTCTTGCGATATGGGCTCATTCCCGCATGAGCTCTCTGGCTACCGTCACATTTCAAACCCAGATACACGGAAAATCTTTAATGATGCATGGGGTGTAGTACTTCAAGATCGTCCAGGAATGCGAATTCCAAATATGTTTGATGCAGCTATCGCCGGCCAATATCGTGGCCTATATGTGCAGGGCGAAGACATCGCGCAATCTGATCCCAATACTTCGCATGTACATGCAGCCTTACGAGCGATGGATATGGTTATTGTCCAAGATCTCTTCTTAAATGAGACATCAAAGTTCGCACATGTCTTTTTACCGGGCACATCTTTCTTAGAAAAAGATGGCACGTTCACAAATGCAGAGCGTCGAATCAACCGTGTTCGCCCCGTGATGAAATCTAAAACCGGCAAAAGTGAGTTCGAAGTTACCTGCGACTTAGCAACTGCTATGGGCTATCCAATGTCCTATGAAAATGGCGCGGCGATTATGGATGAGATAGCCGCTACCACACCGACTTTCGCAGGGGTCTCTTTTGCTAAGTTGGATGAGCTTGGAAGCATTCAGTGGCCATGCAATGAGCTAAATCCAGAGGGAACTCCGATTATGCACGTGGATAAATTTGTACGTGGTGAGGGCCGCTTTATGAAGACGCAGTATGTTCCGACCGATGAAAAGGCCACACGCCAGTTCCCATTACTACTAACAACGGGAAGAGTTTTGAGCCAGTACAACGTTGGTGCCCAGACACGTCGCACCGCTAATAACATTTGGCACAGTGAGGATATTTTGGATTTACATGAATCCGATGCACTGCTTCGAGGCATAAGCGATGGCTCGTGGGTCAAACTCTCAAGCCGCGTAGGTGAGACAATTATGAAGGCGCGAATTACAGATGAAGTCCCCGCCGGCGTTGTCTATACAACATTTCACTTTCCCGAAAGTGGCGCAAACGTCATCACAACTGATTTCTCAGATTGGGCTACAAACTGTCCTGAGTACAAAGTAACTGCCGTTGAAATCTCACCCAGTATCAAGGCTCCGGGTGAGATGATCGAATCACATATAAGTGGAGATCCGCAGCTGGATTCAATCATCCGCATGGCAAATCAAATTGCGGCAAATATTCCCACTAAGAGCGCTCCAGAAGTAGAGGTCGCTCATCATATTGTTCAGTTCTGGACACCAGAGATGATTAAACGCTTGCGTGAAGATGTAGATCAATCACTGCTTTCACCAGTTGTGGTTCATGCAATTGAAATTACCTTAATGAGTAATCAGTAGCTCTAACTGTTTTCGCAGACCCTCATAGCCAACTAATCTTGTTTCAAGAGGAAGGCCAATCTCTTGCGCTGCCGCTATTGCAGCATCTTTGAGCTCAGGGGTTGGGGTTTGGGCGAGCCATATAACGCGCGTGTAATTCTTGAAATAGTCATCGCGCAGATGCGGATATCTATCCAAACCTAGTTCGACAATTACGCTTCGGTGAAAGGATTTAACGAGAAAATCCGTTAAGAAATAGCTCCCAGCATTCTCAGCCATGATCTCTTGAATCTGCTCGCGCCCAGCAAAAATGTCGTAACAGTGATCGCCACCTAAGCGCTTAACGTTATGGCGTTCAATCACAAGATCTAAGGCGCCATATGTCCCGCAATCGGCATAGGCGACGGCGCACTTTGAATGTTTATCTTTTATCTCAAGGAGCAAAGCATCGACCTCGTTTGCGATCTTTTCAGGGCGATTATGTAATAGCGGAGGTAAGGGATAAATAGTTATATCAAGGCCGGTATCGGCCGCTATCTCGCCAATATGTGTGGCCAGTGCACCGCAGGCCACGATGCCGATGCTCATGCTGGGAAGGCTAGACGATCTACAAACTTGTCATTGAAATCTGCGCGGTCGGAGAGCTCGACATAGTCAATCTCTTCCAAGAGTGCAGCTGCGCCATGTCGCTCTTGGGCCGAAAGTAAAACCATCTTCGCACCTTCACCGGCAACGTTGCCTGCCGACAGGATTCGCATCACTGAAAGCTTTGGAACAAGGCCAATTTTAATGGCAGATGCGGGGGATAGGTAAGAGCCAAATGAGCCGGCAAGGAGTACTTGTTGAATTTCCGACTCGGCAACACCAAACTCTTCAAGAAGTAAGGCCCAACCAGTAGCAATGGCAGCTTTAGCAAATTGAAGTTCGCGAACATCTCGCTGAGTTAGAAAGACACAGTCAGATAAATCCCCGACCTCTTTACTCCACGTTAAGACAAATACTCGCTCGCCTTCGCGTTCGAGTAATCGAGGCGCTAAAGTTGGAGCGACTTGCCGGGCAATCTCATCACTCACAAATCTCCCTGAATGATCGAGCAAACCAACGCCAACAAGAGATGCACATGCATCGACTAGGCCTGAGCCGCAGATTCCGATCGCTGGTGTGTCATCAATGGTGCCGATTATTAACTCGCCATCGGTAATTTTAATTGTTTCGATTGCACCCGATGCTGCGCGCACACCACATTTAATACTTGCCGCTTCAAAGGCGGGACCGGCAGGGGCGGCCGTTGCCAAAATCTTTTCGCCATCTCCAAGCACGATTTCGCAGTTAGTACCAACATCGATAAATAGGCGCAACCGCTTATCGCGATCCATTCCAGATGCAAGTGCGCCAGCGATAATATCTCCGCCGACATATGCACCAAGAGAGGGCAAGATAACCGCCTTTGCACGTGGGTGAATTGCGATTCCAATATCTTTAGCATCGACATCTGGAAAATCTGCAGCGGCCATAATAAATGGCGCAACTCCGAGGGGCTCAGGGTCGATGCCGAGTAAGAGCTGATTCATGGTTGCATTGCCAGCAATTGCAATCTCATAGACATGAAGTGGATTAACGCCTGCCTCAATGCAGACTTCCTGAGTCAGCTGATTAAGCGTCTCTTGTGCAAGGGATGATAGTTTTTCAAGGGCGGCCGGATCTAGCATCGTCGC
>JBILUX010000088.1:0-5034 GCA_044370765.1 Candidatus Planktophila sp.
CATTGCAGATTCGGTTATCTCTCTCACTTGCACACCAACTCCGGCTTTCGTGGCGAGCAGTTCTATTACCTCTTGTTTGATCAAAGTTGAATCGACATCAAGCTGCACGAGTTTCTTAGCAAAACGCAAATGACCGCCAGCTTGAACTGAAATATCCACTCTATTTAGTGCCGCCACGGGAGCAAGGGCCGCTGCAACTATCTCCTGATGGGCGCCTGAAACCACCAGCTCAATTGCCGTCACAGGAGTTGAGGCGGTTCGAGTAATACGCTCTATGTTTGCACCTGTCGCACTAATAGCTCCAGCAATCTGCGCGATAGCTAACGGCAGAAGCTTTGTACCGAGCAAAACGACATGCAACAATCCTTTTTTAGATGCAATACTCGAACTACTAGTGGTAGCAAAAAGTGTTGCGATATCTACATCCATTTGTGATGCGCACTCCATTAAATCGCTCTCGATGGCCTTTTCATGGGCGGGACTGAGGGCGATAAGAACTGTCAAAATCAGGCGGTTGCTTATAATCACCTGCTCGATATCTAAAACTGAAATCGAGAAAGGGGCAAGCGTGTTAAAAAGCGCTTCGGTGATTCCTGGCCTGTCGACTCCGCTTAGGAGGATTAGACCCGTGAACTGCTCATTATCGTTTTCTATTGCCATAATGAGGAGAAGGTTATCGCGAATCACGCTGCGCCAAAGCAGATAATGGCCTCGCTTTACCCCTTTACGCAGTATCTTTTTGCCCTATGGAGAGTTCATCGGTTTTAGAAATCACGGGTGTCTCTGTCCGTCGCGGAGAGAAGATTATTCTTGGACCAATTGATTTCTCGGTTAATGCGGGGGAGCGTTGGGTAATTCTTGGTCCCAACGGTGCGGGCAAATCTACTCTTCTACAAATTCTTTCTACGAGAATTCACCCAACAACAGGCACGGTAAAGATTCTCGATAAGATTATGGGCCGTGTAGATCTCTTTGAACTACGTACTCGAATCGGTCTCTGTGCCGCGATGAACGCCGATGACATTCCAGAAGATGAACTTGTCAAAGATGTAGTTTTGACAGCTGCATATGCTGTGCTTGGTCGCTGGAATGAAGTTTATGATTTATGGGATGAATCTCGCGCGATTGCACTGCTCACGGTTTTTGGCGTTAGAGGATTTGCAGATCGTCGCTACGGCACGTTGAGTGAAGGGGAGCGCAAACGAGTCCAGATTGCACGAGCGCTCATGACTGATCCAGAGCTTCTCTTGTTGGATGAACCTGCAGCGGGCTTAGATGTTGGGGGTCGTGAAGATCTGCTTCGCAGATTTGCTGAGTTTTCTAATGATCCAACAGCACCTGCTACCGTGCTTGTAACGCACCACATTGAAGAGATTCCTTTAGGTACCACTCATGCGCTTTTACTCAAAGATGGGGTGATAGCTGTTTCAGGGCCTGTACTTCAGGTTATAACAAGCGAGCACGTATCGGCCATTTTCCAAACTCCTATAGAGGTCACAAGCACAGCTGGTAGATTTTCAGCTCGATCTAAGGTTTAACGTGAGTTTGTTCGACCAGCTACATCCAGATTGGCAAAGTGTGCTCGAGCCTTTTCGTCCCAATCTCTCAAGCATTGATCGCGCCTTAGAAGGTGAAGTTATTGTTCCGGAGTATAAGAATGTGATGAGAGCACTCACAACACCTATCGAATCCATTCGCGTTGCAATTATTGGTCAAGATCCATATCCAACACCTGGATATGCACATGGCCTTGCTTTTTCGGTCTCACGGGAGATTGTGAAGTTACCAGCCTCCCTCAGGAATATCTTTAAAGAGTTAGAGAGCGATTGCGCAGTTACCATTCCAGATAACGGAGACCTCTCGCATTGGTCAGAGCAAGGAGTATTACTTCTCAATCGGATTTTAACGACACGAGCCGGTCATTCTTTGGCCCACGTTGAAATTGGGTGGCAAGAGATTACTAATGAGGTTGCACGAGAGCTTGGTCAACGATCAGTGGTTGCGCTCTTATGGGGCAAATCGGCGCAAGAGCTCGCTCATTACTTTCCAGCAGAGCGAGTGATTACTTCTGCCCACCCAAGCCCTCTTTCGGCTTATCGTGGCTTTTTCGGCTCCAAACCATTCTCAGCATGCAACGAGATTTTGCGCCGATATAAAATGCCAGAGATTCAGTGGTGACGATAGTTTTATAAAGCAAGAAAGGCCCCCGGTTCCCCGGGGGCCTTTCTTAGGAGTTGTTTTAGCCAATCCAAGAACTTATTGGAGAGGACAAGAAATAGATCATAAACAGACCTGAAACAAGTAGCATCAAAGGATGAACTTCTTTGCCGCGACCTTGTACCATTCGGATTACAACGTGAGTGATAAATCCTGCTCCGATACCCACTGAGATGTTGTAGGTAAATGGCATCAAGATTATTGTTAGGAAGGCTGGGATTCCAATTCCTAGATCGTCCCAATCAATTTTCTTGATCTGTGTCATCATAAGGAATCCGACAATAATCAACGCTGGAGTAGCAGCTTCGTAAGGGATTACAGCTACTAATGGCGCTAGGAAAGTTGTGAGGAGGAACATAACTCCGGTAACAACTGAGGCAAGACCAGTACGTGCGCCTTCGCCAACACCTGCAGCAGATTCTATGTAACTTGTATTTGAAGAAATTCCTGCAGCACCGCCTGCAGCAGCTGCTATGGAATCCACCAATAGAATCTTCTGGATGTTATCTACATTGCCTTCTTTATCTGCGAGTCCAGCTTCGTGTCCGATTGCAGTAACTGTTCCTACAGTGTCAAAGAAGTCAGATAACAACAATGTAAAGAGCAACAAGATAGCCGCAATAAGTGAGACATTATCCAATGTAAATGCACCGAAGAGATCAAACTGTCCTGTGAAATCGAATTCAGGAACGGCAATAATATCTGTTGGTACAGATGGAATATTGAGTCCCCAACCACCGTCTACGATCGTTGGTGGATTTCCTGGCGTAAAGCCTGGGGCAATCTTGTAGAGCTTCTGAATAATGATGGCGGCAACAGTTGCACCGACGATACCGATAAGGATTGCTCCTTTGACCTTACGGACCATTAATCCGATGATCAAAAGCGTTCCAAAGACGAAGACAACCGTCGGCCAACCAACTAGATTTCCATTAACACCAAGACCCACTGGAACTGGACCACCAGCGGTGCGACGAACGAAGCCGGCATCTACCAAGCCAATAAGGGCGATGAATAGACCAATTCCTACGGAGATTGCTATTTTAATCTGGGGTGGAACGGCCTTAAAGACCGCGACTCGGAAGCCAGTCAATACTAGAACCAAAATAATAAGACCTTCAAGAACTACAAGGCCCATCGCTGCAGCCCACGTCATCTGTGATGCTATACCGACTGCAACAAAAGTATTAAGACCAAGTCCTGTTGCAAGTGCAAGCGGATAGTTAGCAACCGAACCCATAAGAATAGTTAATACACCTGCTACTAGTGCCGTTGTTGCTGCAACCATGGCCGGTGCAGGCTGCGCGCCGCCAAAGAGGAACTGACCGTCCTTATCTGGCGAGTAAGCCAAGATAATTGGGTTAAGGGCAACGATGTAAGCCATCGTGAAGAAGGTGACAAGACCACCTCTGACCTCTTGGGCGACTGAAGAACCACGTTCTGAGATTTTAAAATATGAATCCAGCATAATTGCAGCCTCTCTAATTTTGATAACGGGGGTGTTTAGGACCCCGTGTGCGATGTAGCGACCAGCACAACGGTCGGGGGATAGCAGGAGGCTATCGGCTACTTCTGGGTAAGACGGGCTACGACACCAAGGGCTACGGCAATTGATTGGCCGATAAGGGCTGCAAATAGGAGCGTTCCGAGACCGACATTTCCCCCTAATAGAGCCCCGAGCGCGACCACAGTGAGCTCTATCGCCATACGAACTCGGCCAACGCGAACTCCAGAGCGGTGATGAATCGCCGTCATCAAGCCATCACGGGGGCCAGATCCGAGGCCACACGTAATATATAAACTCGTCGCCACACCCACCATTCCAATTCCAAGAAGTGCGAAAATTACACCCGAAATAAAACTACTCTGCAAGGGGATGATTGATGTTCCAAGTTGAATGGCGATTGCGATAATAATCAAATTAGAGAGAGTTCCAAAGCCTGGCTTCTCGCGCAGAGGAATCCATGCGAGAAGTACGACTGCACTAATTGCAAAAGTGGACCACCCCATCGAGATATTTAGATTAAAAGAGATGCCTTGTGCCAACACAGACCATGGTCCATTACCGATATTGCTCTGTATAACAAATGCATCACCAATTCCAAAAATGAAGAGACCGATAAATAAAATCGCGACTCTCAGAAAATTCAGATCCCATCGACCCTTTGCCGTCCAAGGCGTATGAGGAACCGATCTATGAGGGCGTAGAAACTCCGCAAATGCATTTGCTGACACCCTGTGAGCCTAGTCCATGTTGCACCTTTAAACGATAATGCGTAGCCTGCAGGAATGTTTCCAGGCATTGGCACCGTCATAAATGTTGTTGCAATCATCTGCGGAGGCTCAATCGGCGTAATCGTTGGTAACCGCTTAAGTTTGAAGACTCGTACATTGACCACTGACGTGCTGGGGTTAGTTACATTACTTGGTGCAGCTTCGGCTCTTATGCCGATGTGGTCATCTCAATTCAAATCGGCTTTTCCAAGTGGTTGGCCCTTACTGGTTATCTTGGGTTCGCTGTTAATTGGCGGATTAATTGGAAGTGCGCTGAAGTTAGAAGAGAAATTAGATTCTCTCGGTGAGAATCTACGTAAGAAATTCAAAGTCTCTGCAAATGGAACCTTCGTTGAGGGTTTCGTTTCAGCATCACTCTTATTTGCCATCGGACCTCTAGCTATATTGGGATCTATAAGCGATGGAATGTCGACTGGCATTGATCAACTCTTGTTGAAAAGTACATTGGACTTTTTTGCCGCCATGGCCTTTGCATCATCTCTTGGATGGGGCGTGGCTATAGCTGCTATTCCGGTGGCAATT
>JBILUX010000090.1:0-5026 GCA_044370765.1 Candidatus Planktophila sp.
ACTCACTTCACACAATTGACTCTGAAATTGGAGAGTATGCAAGTGAGGCTGTAGAAGTTCGCGGCATGGGAACAACACTGACATCCATTTTACTTCACAACGATAGCGTTGCCCTTTTACATGTTGGTGACTCTCGCTGTTATCGTCTGCGAGCAAATACTTTTGAGCAGTTAAGCAATGACCACACAGTTGTTCAAGAGCTCTTAAGTCAAGGTGCAATAACAGCAGCCGAAGCTCTCGAGCATCCTCAACGATCTGTTTTAACTCAAGCACTCATGGGGGATGGAAATATTGTTCCTCTCTTACAAATTTTTGAGGCAAAAGAAGGCGACCGCTACTTGCTCTGCAGTGATGGTCTATCTGGTGTTTTGACCGAGAGAGAGATAAAGGTTTTTCTAAAGAAAAGCAAGAAAGAAGATGCGATTAAAGCTCTCGTCGATGCTACATATATTCAGGGCGCCCCTGATAACGTCACCGTTGTCATTTCAGATATCACCCGTGAAGAAGTCAAGGCCGATGAAGTTTTGGGGGCGGCGCTGTGATCAACTCTCTATTAGGTGGCCGTTACAAACTGGGTGAAATGATCGGCACGGGCGGAATGGCCGATGTTTATGTCGCCGAAGACACTCGCCTTGCACGCCCAGTTGCAGTGAAGGTTTTGCGAAGTGATCTAGCGCGAGACCCATCTTTTGTTGCGCGCTTTAGAAAAGAGGCGTTCGCTGCCGCTGGTTTAAATCATCCAGGTATTGTCGCCGTTTATGACTCAGGTGAAGAGCCTGCGCCGTACATTGTTATGGAGCTCGTCTCTGGACACACTTTGCGTGAATTAATTCATAAGGGTGAGAGAGTCCCGCTAAAGCGCGCACTTGAAATTGGTGAAGGTATTTTGGCCGCCCTTGAGTATTCCCATGAGCGCGGCATTGTTCACCGTGACATAAAACCTGCAAACATCATGATTACCGATCAAGGCGATGTCAAGGTTATGGATTTCGGAATCGCCCGGGCCTTGGCCGATCTTGGCGCAACATTGACTAGTACCTGGAATATTGTTGGTACAGCTCAATACTTATCTCCCGAGCAGGCACTGGGAGAAGTTGCAGATCTACGCAGCGATATCTATTCAGCTGGCTGTTTGCTCTATGAATTACTAACAGGCAAGCCTCCATTTACTGGAGAGACGCCTGTGTCGATTGCATACCAACATGTCTCTGGTGTGCTGATTTCTCCTAGTGAACTTGTGCCGGATCTGCCTGCAGGTATTGATGTCATTGTGAGTGTGGCATTAGCCAAAAAGCCAGAAGATAGATATCAATCCGCTGGGCTTATGCTCGATGATCTATACAAGATTGCCGCTGGTCAGGTTCTAACAACAAAGCTTCCGAGAGCGAAGATTTCACGCAGGAAAGTTTTAATCACAGCTCTTTCATCTCTCGTTGCCATAGCAACTATTGGTGCGGCACTCCTCTTGACCAGACCTTCGACAGATGTAACTACCTTCCCGCAGATTCCTAATGTTGTTGGTCTATCTCAAGCCGACGCCCAAGCGATGTTGTCGGATTATGTTGTCACTATTGCCCGCGCCCATGATGCTCGGATTCCGAAGGATCGTGTGGCAAGTCAGATTCCCCTTGCTACAACAAAGGCTCAAAAGGGTTCGGGCGTTGTACTAACGATCTCTGATGGCCCAGGGGATGCGATTGTTCCAGTTGATTTAATTGGAATGTCTTTAATTGATGCCAGAGCTGCATTATCGGCAGTTGGTTTATTGGTTGCTCAAACAGAGGCGGTGCCATCGGATGAACCGCTAGGCACTGTCTTGAAAGTTATACCTGAAGTTGGCTCAACCATTACCGCCGGTGGTGGAGTTATATTGCAGATTGCTAGTGGACAGGTTGAGGTTCCAGAGCTCATAGGCGTCGATGCGATCCAAGCAAAAACTATTCTGGTACAAGTTGGTTTCTTGGTAAATGAGATCGATGCCTACGACGCTAGCCTGCCAATCGGTATTGTTATTAGACAGGCCCCTGATGGCGGTACAACACAAACGATCGGCAAGTCAGTAACAATTACAATTAATAAAGCGCCTTAACTCTTGCTTCCTACAACTGGTGAAAGACCAACTGCTTTTTCACGGGCGTTTTTATCTCCGCACTCGTATAGCCAGTTAGCCAGCATCGCGTGCCCGTGTTCTGTTAAAACCGATTCTGGATGAAACTGCACACCCTCTATCGGCAGATTCTTGTGGCGCATCGACATAACTATTCCTGAATCAGTTGTACTTGTAATTTCAAGATCATTCCCAACGCTCTGACTCTCTACACATAAGGAGTGGTAACGCGTTGCGGTAAATGGCGACGGTAGGCCCGCTAAGACGCCTTGACTTTTATGGTGGACGAGAGATGTTTTACCGTGAAGTAGTTCTGGTGCTCGCGAGACACGTGCGCCAAATGCGACACCTATCGCCTGATGGCCTAGGCATACTCCAAATAGAGGAATTCTTTTCTCTGCGCAGTATTTAATCATCGCAACACTTATCCCGGCTTTTTCTGGGGTTCCAGGTCCTGGAGAGATAAGTACCCCGTCGTAATTTCCAGCCTCTTCGGCCGCCACTGCATCGTTTCGAACAACGGTGCAGACAGCCCCTAACTGACCTAAGTACTGCACCAGGTTAAAGACAAAGGAGTCGTAGTTATCGATAACGAGGATCTTTGTTGCCATAGGAGCATTCTTACTCATGGTGTATCTTTCATGTATGCCTAAATCAAAGCTCCGTAAGAAGGTCATCGAAAAACACACCCATGAGGCACAAGTTGTTGTCGATGCCCCACACGCACCAGAGGAGAGCCCAGCATGGCTGGCTCCGACTATGGTCGCGGGCTTCCTGATAGGCCTTTTCTGGATCGTCATCTTCTATGTCACCCAGACTAAGTATCCAATCCCGGGTATCGGCGCTTGGAACATGATTATCGGCTTTAGCTTTATTGGTGTGGGCTTCTCGCTTGCCACCCGCTGGCGTTAACCCTAGATAGTTACAGCGGTGTAACTCTCTCCACATTGTGGAAAGGTGCTGTGGATAAGTTTTAGCCTCTTTTTAATACAAGCTGGGCGCTAATTAAGCCGCCTATCAATCCCCCGAGGTGGGCCTTCCAGTCGACACCGCCAAGTGCGAAGCCAATTGCAAAGTTAATTCCGATAATTACATAGATGGAGCGAACATCTGCACCGATTGTATTTCCAACAATAACCATCGCCCCAAATAAACCAAAGACCGCCCCCGATGCTCCAACTGAATAACTTGAAGAGGATGCAAAATAAGCCGATGCCAATGAACCGGTTAGAAGTGATGAGAAGAAGATAATAAGGATCTTATTTTTGCCAAAGGCTGCTTCAAGCGGGTTTCCTAAAATCATGAGCGCATACATATTAAATCCAAGATGGAGCAACCCTGCATGAGTGAGGGCGACGGTAAATAATCGATACCACTCATTGGTCGCCTTTAAATAATCAAAGTTCGGTAAAACTAAATGCATTTCAATTGATGGAACAACCATTTGCAGCAGATATGCACCGCAGATAACTGCGATTAACGAATATGTTGCTGAACGTTTAAGCAATGGTGATGCTGTTGATCGTGATGTCGGTTGCTGGCTTATCTTGTGCGCCGGTCTTGGCTTTACCGATGGCATCTACTACTGCCTGGCTAGCCGAATCTTTAACTTCACCAAAGATTGAGTGCTTACGGTTTAACCATGTTGTTGGTGCTATTGTAATGAAAAACTGTGAACCATTTGTTCCTGGTCCTGAGTTAGCCATTGCAAGGATGTAAGGACGATCAAAAACTAACTCTCCGTGAAATTCATCTGCGAAGCGGTAACCAGGACCACCCGTGCCTTTACCAAGTGGATCTCCACCTTGAATCATGAAACCGTCGATGACACGGTGGAAAATAGTTCCGTCATACAAGTTGGCATTTGTCTTTTCGCCAGTGTTTGGGTTGGTCCACTCTTTGGCACCAGTTGCTAGCTCAACAAAGTTAGCTACAGTCTTTGGTGCATGGTTTGGAAATAGTTCAACGACAATGTCGCCGAGTGATGTGTGAAGGGTTGCTGTTGTCATGTGGAGACCAGGGGAATCGAACCCCTAACCCCCGCCTTGCAAAGGCGGTGCTCTACCAATTGAGCTAGGTCCCCGTATTAGAACGGGTGGGCCTAGATGGACTCGAACCATCGACCTCTTCCTTATCAGGGAAGCGCTCTAACCAGGCTGAGCTATAGGCCCGCAAGAAAGATCACTCTTTAATGCAGAAGCGCAAGGTTACCTTGAACTTCGCTAACTCCCAAAACGCAAGAGTTAGGCCCTACAACTGCAGGTGCGAACCATACTAAGTTTTCGGAGAAATCTCATCTTCGCTGTTTTTTGTCACTGATACCAAGGCAACGCCCTCATCAAGGTTGACTAAACGCACACCCATTGAATCTCGGCCAGTTTGGCGAACCTCTGCAGCTGGTGTTCTCATCACTGTTCCAGCCGATGTGATGGCTAAGACCTCATCCTCATCACGTAATACAAGGGCGCTCACCAATGATCCACGTGAGTTTTCATCTATCTTGGCAGCTTTAATGCCGATGCCTCCACGGCCCTGAAGTCGATACTCATCAATTGGTGTCTTCTTACCAAACCCACCATCGGTTGCAGTGAAAACAAATGAGTGTGCAGCCAACTCGCTATCGATGCGTGCCATTGTAAGAAGTGAATCTCCAGTTCGGAACTTCATTCCTATAACACCGCTGGTTGATCGACCCATTGGGCGAAGTGATTCATCATCTGCGGTAAATCGAAGCGACATTCCCTTTGTTGAAACCAATAAAAGCTCATCCTCGGTATTTATGAGAGAGGCGCTAACGACTTCGTCGCCTGGCTTTAATGAGATTGCGATTAAACCACCGGTGCGAGGAGAATCAAACTCAATGAGTGGAGTTTTCTTAACTAGCCCGCCTTTAGTTGCAAGAACTAAGAATGGTGAGAT
>JBILUX010000015.1:0-16402 GCA_044370765.1 Candidatus Planktophila sp.
TACCCGTTGACTCGAGCGAGCAGCTCTCAAGCGCCAACTGCATGGTCTTGCTCCAAGTGGGGTTTACATAGCTAACTGCATTGCTGCAATTACTGGTGGTCTCTTACACCGCCGTTTCACCCTTACCGCTGTTATTTCTAACAGAGGCGGTTTGCTTTCTGTTGCACTAATCCCGCGGATTGCTCCGGGTGGGCGTTACCCACCACTTTGCTCTATGGAGTCCGGACTTTCCTCGGTGCATTGCTGCAACGCGGTGATCCGGGCGACTCTTCTTAAGGGCAATACTATCGAAAGATATGCCCGTACGATAAACCCATGTCTGCAGCTACTTTGCCTCATGACCCTAAGTGGGCGCGTGCTCATACTTTGTTTTCAACTAGCAACAGCAGCGCTGATGTCGCCCTTATTGGCGTGCCTGCACATGAGAGCTCCATATCGGCAACAAATGCTCATTTAACACCTACCGCTATTAGGAGTGCGTTAACTCGTTATTCAACTTTTTCAACGTCGGCCGATATTGATTTGGTTGGAAATTCTTTTGCTGATTTAGGTGATGTGCAATCCCCCGACGGAACAGCGGGACGTGAGCGAGTAAAGGTTGCCGTTCAAGCTCTACTAAAAACACATAAGTTAGTACTGGCACTTGGTGGAGATAACTCAATTACTTTTTCTGTGGCATCTGGTTTGTGGCCAGATTTATCAAATGTGGGTCTGATTACCTTTGATGCCCACCATGATTTACGTGATGGTGATTCCAATGGCTCCCCCGTCTGGCAGTTAATTCAAGCGGGTCTGCCTGGGAAAAACATTGTCCAGATTGGAATTGCCGACTTTGCAAATAGCGCCGAATACTCAGCGCGGGCTAAAGAACATGGCATAACTGTTATTTCCCGCGCAGATCTGCGCACGCACTCGATCTCAGAAGTGGTAAAGCGGGCTCTAGATATTGCGGGGCGCGGTGGTCGCGAAGTCTATGTTGATTTAGATGTCGATGTTTGCGACCGAAGTGTCGTGCCAGCATGTCCGGCTGCAATGCCAGGGGGCATCAGTGCCGATGAACTGCGACAAGGTGCATTTTTATTAGCTGCCGATAATCGAGTACGAGCAATCGATATTACTGAAATCGATGCCGCCCTTGATACGCCGGATCAGCGTACTGTGCGCCTGGCGGCGCTTTTAGTTTTAGAGGCAGCCGCGGGCTTTGCTTCTAGGTAAGTGTTGGAAGAACTTCTTTCGCTGCACTGAATACTGCCCCTGAGTTAACCAGAGTTGTTGCCGCTTCAAGTTCAGGAGATAAGAAACGATCAGGGCCTACGCCTGGCACAGTTTTGCGAAGCTCTTTAATCACTCGGGCTGTGGCCGGTGATGGAGTTAGGCCTTCACGAAACTCAATTGCACGGGCAGCTGTCACTAATTCGATCGCCAAGATGCGGCTTAAGTTCTCTACTACTTTGCGTAGCTTGCGCGCTGCAGACCAACCCATCGACACGTGATCCTCTTGCATGGCAGAGGATGGAATTGAATCAACACTTGCTGGGGTCGATAGACGTTTGTTCTCACTGACCAATCCGGCCTGTGTGTACTGGGCGATCATGAGCCCTGAATCAACGCCTGGATCATGGGCCAGAAAGGGTGGCAGGCCTGCTGATCTGTGTTGATCTAGTGCTCGATCGGTGCGGCGCTCTGCCATTGAGCCTAAATCCGTTGCAGCAATTGCAAGAAAATCTAGAACATAACCAACGGGTGCTCCATGAAAGTTGCCGTTTGATTCAACGCGACCATCGGGCATGACCACTGGATTATCAATCGAACTTGCTAACTCACGGGCGGCGATAGTTGATGCATGGGCAATTGTGTCGCGCACTGCGCCATTTACTTGCGGGGCACAACGCAGTGAGTATGCATCTTGTACGCGCGAATCATTTTCTAAGTGCGAGGCAACAATTCCTGAGTCTTTTAACATCGCGTATATATTGGCCGCACTTACTGCTTGGCCGATCTGAGGTCGAAGAGGCGCGTGCAGATCTGGCGCGAAGACGCGATCCGTACCGAGTAGGCCTTCAATACTCATCGCCGTTGTTATATCCGCAACTGCACATAGGTGTTCCAAATCGGCGCAGGCCATAATCAACATTCCAAGCATGCCGTCGGTGCCATTAATTAACGCTAATCCCTCTTTTGCTTCGAGCTCAATTGGTTTGATGCCAGCTGCATCTAAGGCCTGCATCGTTGGCATTTCAATTCCGTTAGCATCGTGGACGCGACCCTCACCCATCAACGCAAGTGCGCAGTGTGAAAGAGGTGCTAAATCTCCACTGCACCCCAATGATCCAAACTCTGGAACTACAGGTGTAATTCCTTTATTGAGGAACTCAACATAGGTTTGTGCCAGAGCAACACGTACGCCAGTGCGTCCAGATGCCATTGTGCGAAGCCGCAAAAACATCAATGCACGCACTACTTCGCGCTCAATTGCCGGTCCTACGCCTGCGGCATGAGATCTAATCAATGACTTCTGCAACTGCACGCGATCCTTAACATCAATGTGACGATTAGCAAGTGCTCCAAAGCCTGTTGATACTCCATAGACCGGTACTCCACCAGCGGCATAGCCCTCAATAAAGCTGCGCGTTGTGTTCATTGCATCGATTGCAGTTTGTGAAAGTTTAACCTGCGCACCGTATCTAGCAACGGCGATCACGTCATCAAATGTTACGCCCGACGTCGAGAGCGTAATTGTTCTAGATGAGCTGGAGGCCATTTTGCCAAACCTGTTCTACTAAGTTAACTCCCGGGCGATATGCCAAGTGAATATACGATGGAGCATTGAGAATTTGGAAATCTGCGCGTGCGCCTTCAACTAAATGACCAATGTCAGTACGGCGAAGAGCTTTAGCTCCGCCCATAGTCGCCGACCAGATAGCTTGTTCAGGAGAAAAATGCATTTCTCGAACTGCAACGGCGATAATGAATGCCATGCTCGTTGTGTAAGAAGATCCCGGATTACAATCCGAAGCCAGCGCCACCGTAATACTTGCCTCTAAAAGTGGGCGTACGTCGGGATAGGCAGATCGCGTTGAGAACTCGGCACCCGGCAATAACGTTGCAACGGTCTTTGATGTTGAAAGTAGTTCAATATCTTTCTCGCTCAAATGCGACACGTGATCCACGGATGCGGCATCGAGTTCTACGCCCAATGAGACCCCTTGACCTTCTTGTAATTGATTTGCGTGAATTCTTGGCAATAAACCCATTGCGATTCCAGCTTTTAGAATCTTTCGTGCATCATCGACTGCAAATGCTCCTTTGTCACAAAAGACATCTATCCACTTTGCATAAGGCTGCACGGCATCCAACATTGGCCCGCAGACTAGATCAACATAATCCTTAGGTGAATTCTTGTACTCAATTGGCACAACATGTGCGCCAAGGAAAGTTGTCTCATCGGTGATTGTGCTGGCGATATCAAGAGACCTGCGCTCATCCTTTACCGTTAAACCGTAGCCCGACTTGATTTCAACGGTGGTTGTTCCACCTGCATTAGCTTCGGCCAATAAGAACTTTGCATGTGAGAGCAAAAGGGCATCGCTGGCGTTGCGGGTTTTTTCAACGGTGGATGCAATTCCGCCGGCCGTGTAACTCTCCCCCAACATTCGGGCACGAAATTCGCTGCTGCGATCGCCTGCAAAAATCATATGCGTGTGGCTATCAACATAACCAGGCAGCACACACATTCCCTCGGCATCGATAGTTTTCTTAATGTGCTTTGTTGGTGCATCAGCGGTTGGCCCTGCCCAAGCAATCACTCCATCTTCGATCAATAGCGCACCATCTTTAATTAGACCAAGCTTGGTTCCGTCGTGGGTTGGATCATTTGTAACTAACTGACCGATATTTGTAATTAATGTGCTTGTCATTGCTTACTCGATATCTAACATTGGAACATGGACGTGACGCTCGCGCGCAGTATCGATTGCGCCTTCATAGCCCGCATCGGCATGGCGGATAACTCCCATGCCGGGATCATTTGTTAATACGCGCGCTAATTTTTGTGCCGCGAGCTTTGTACCATCGGCTATCGAAACCTGACCAGCGTGAATTGATCGGCCCATGCCGACGCCGCCACCATGGTGAATCGATACCCAGGATGCACCGGAGGAGATATTGACCATCGCATTTAATAACGGCCAATCTGCAATCGCGTCCGACCCATCCATCATCGCCTCAGTTTCGCGGTATGGAGAGGCCACAGAGCCGCAATCTAGGTGGTCACGGCCAATAACAATGGGGGCCGAGACTTCACCGCTTGCTACTAGATCGTTAAATGCCAAGCCAGCTTTATCGCGCTCTCCGTATCCCAACCAACAGATACGAGCGGGCAGGCCTTGGAATGCAACCTTTTCCTGCGCCATTGTTATCCAGCGATGCAGGCCTTCATTCTCTGGAAACAAATCAAGGACGGCCTTGTCGGTACGGTAAATATCCTTTGGATCTCCCGATAACGCCACCCAGCGAAATGGACCCCTGCCTTCGCAAAATTGGGGTCGAATATAGGCTGGAACAAAGCCAGGAAAGGCAAAGGCGCGCGAATATCCACCTTGGCGGGCCTCATCGCGAATTGAATTACCGTAATCAAAAACCTCCGCGCCCTTATCCATAAAGCCCACCATCGCTTCAACGTGTTTGGCCATTGAGGCTTGAGATCTCTTAGTGAAATCAGCTGGGTCATCTTTAGCCATTTGTGCGGCCTCATGAATATCTACACCGATTGGAATATATGAAAATGGATCATGTGCCGATGTCTGATCGGTGACGATATCGATTGGAACATCCATTGAAAGCAGAAGTGGAAATAGCTCTGCAGCATTGCCAACTAATCCAACTGAAAGTGGAATACCTAAAGACTTGGCTTTCAATACGCGTTCGATTGCATCATCAACGCCATTGGCAATCTCATCTAAATATCTAGTTTGAACTCGCTTTTCAAGACGTGACTTATCTACATCTATTATTAAACAGACGCCACCATTCATGGTCACTGCAAGTGGCTGAGCTCCGCCCATACCGCCGCAACCACCAGTTAATGTAAGTGTGCCTTGCAAAGTTCCTTTAAAACGTTTTTGCGCAACGGCTGCAAATGTTTCGTATGTGCCTTGCAGAATCCCTTGCGTACCGATGTAGATCCAGGAACCGGCGGTCATCTGTCCATACATTGTTAGACCAAGATGTTCTAGGCGCCGAAACTCTGGCCAGTTAGCCCAGTCGCCAACAAGGTTAGAGTTTGCGATTAATACTCGTGGCGCCCACTCATGTGTTTGAAATACTCCGACAGGCTTTCCCGATTGGACCAGCAGCGTCTCATCATCTTTTAAATTAGTCAGAGACTTTACAATTGCATCAAAAGATGGCCAGTTACGGGCCGCCTTTCCGGTGCCACCATAGACAACTAAGTTCTCTGGGTGCTCAGCAACGGCTGGATCTAAGTTGTTGTGCAGCATGCGAATCGCTGCCTCTTGTGCCCAGCCCTTAGCCGTTAAGTTTGAGCCGGTTGCCGCATGGAGAATTCGAGGCGATGAGGTCATGGCGGCAAGGTTATCGCTTCAATCATTGGCCTGGATAGGCTTATAAAGAGAGGCTTTTTGCCCATTCTTGATACTCCGGGGAGAGCTCTTGTACTTGTGCTATCTCTTTAATCTTTGAGCGTTCTCCATTCTTTGCAGCGTAGAGATCAGAGATTTTAATTCCATGGGAAGGGATTTGAATAACCTCAATCAAATCTCCAGCGGTTATTTCACCCTCTTGGATAATTCTGCAATACGTTCCCGGTCTGCCCGCTGCCATAAACTCTTTAATCAATGTTGGTCGCTTCCAAAACCCGGCAAAGGTTCGACATGGAATTCGCGGCTGTGACACCTCAAGTATCACTGAGCCGATTTTCCAACGCTCCCCGATTGCCGCCGCATTTACATCGATACCGTGCGTTGTTAAGTTTTCTCCGAAGCGTCCATTATCAATTTTTGTACCAATTTCGCTCTCCCACCAATCAGAATCTTCGCGGGCATAGACATAGACGGCTTGGTGATAGCCACCATGGTTCTTTCGATCAATGACCACATCATTGAAGACTTCATCATTTGCAAATTTTGCTGGATTTATTACTGACCGTTTATCTATCCCGGTCCTACCCTCGCCACCTGTCCACTCACCTTCATGCACAATCGCGGTGATATTGACCGATAGAACTTTCACAGATTAAAGCTCTGGGAAGTGACAGGCAACCTGTGAGTTACCAATTTGGAGTAGCTCAGGTACATCAGTTCGACACTTTTGCGTCGCTTTCCAACAGCGCGTATTGAAAACGCAGCCCGATGGTGGATTGACTGGGCTTGGTAAGTCGCCAGATAAAATAATTCGCTCACGTGTCTTCTCAGTGCGAGGATCTGGTTGAGGAACGGCTGAAAGTAAGGCCTTTGTATAAGGGTGGTGAGGCGCGGCATAGAGGGCGTTTGTTTCGCCAATCTCCATGATTTTTCCTAGATACATAACGGCAACGCGATCGGAGATATGTTGCACAACAGATAAGTTGTGCGCGATAAAGACCATGCTGATTCCATCTTGCTCTTGAAGATCTTCAAGTAGGTTGATTACTTGGGCTTGGATAGAGACATCGAGTGCGCTCACTGGCTCGTCGGCAATGATAAAGCGGGGCTTAAGGGCGATTGCGCGCGCTATTCCAATGCGCTGGCGTTGTCCGCCGGAGAACTCGTGAGGATAACGGTTGTAGTGCTCAGGGTTTAGGCCCACGCGCTCCATTAATGATTGAACAGCCGTCTTCATTCCACCCTGTGGTTCGATTCCTTGAATCTCGAAAGGTGCTGAAATGATCTTTCCGATTGTGTGGCGAGGATTGAGCGCCGTGTATGGATCTTGAAAAATAATCTGCATCTGAGAGCGAAGTGGTCGCATCTTGCCAGGTTTAAAGTCAGTTATGTCTTGGCCTTCAAAGATTAACTTGCCTGATGTTGGCTCATTTAACTTCAAAATCGTTCGACCAGCCGTTGTCTTGCCGCAACCTGACTCGCCTACTAAGCCAAGTGTTTCACCAGAGCGAAGCTCGAAAGAGATTCCATCAACGGCCTTGACCACTTGGTGTTTGCGCTTACCGCCAACTGGAAAATGCTTTGTTAGGTTTTCTACTTTTAAAATTACATCGTCGCTCACTAGCGCACCTCTTTAAGTTCTTTGATGAAGATGCTATCTCGCGTTGCCTCGGCAACGTGGCAACGGGAAAGATGTGATGGAAGTGAACCTAGTAGCTCTGGGCGATCGGTGGCACAGATATCACCGGTTGCATGGGATGCGAACTCGCATCGAGGCGCAAATGCACAGCCCGTAGGTAAGTTAATCAGTGATGGAGGTTGGCCAGGAATCGCCTTGAGGCGCTCTGAGCCATGAGTCGAAATACGTGGCACTGATTTAAGCAGACCGAGTGTGTATGGGGCTTTTGGCTTGTAGAAAACATCATCGGCAGATCCCTGTTCAACGATGCGTCCTGCATACATAACTGAGACTTTGTCTGCAACCTGTGCAACTACTCCAAGATCGTGGGTAATAAGAAGAATTCCCATATTAAACTCTTTTTGTAGCGAGGCTAGCAAAATTAGAATCTGTGCTTGAACCGTTACATCTAGGGCGGTCGTTGGTTCATCGGCGATTAATACGCGGGGCGAGTTCATCAAAGCCATTGCAATCATTACGCGCTGGCGCATGCCCCCTGAGAACTGATGAGGGTAGTCGTCGGCGCGCTGAGCAGGCTCGGCAATTCCGACTAGATCTAACATCTCGATGGCGCGCTTGAGCGCCTCCTTCTTCTTGCCCGGGTTATGAACTAAATAACCTTCAGCTAATTGATTGCCAATTCGATAATAGGGATGCAGAGATGACATTGGATCTTGAAAGATCATTGCAACTGAACGGCCGCGCAACATGCGAATCTCTTCATCAGTAGCAGTCACAATATCTACGTTTCGATCCCCATCTTTTAGGAAAATGGAGCCAGTGATTTGAGCTGAGCCTTTTTTATGCAGACCCATGACCGATAGACCAGTAACGGTTTTACCTGAGCCAGATTCTCCAACGATCGCAACGGTTTCGCCCTCACTCAGGGATACGGAAACACCATCAACGGCGCGTACTAAGCCATCATCGGTTGGAAAAGCGACGCATAAATTTTCAATTTGTAAAAGCTCGGCCATTAGATTCTCACTCGCGGATCAAGGACTGCGTACAACATGTCAACAACTAAGTTCATGACGATGACAACAGATGCGGCTAAAATAGTTGTTGCGAGCACAACAGGTAGATCAAACTCGAATGTCGATCGCAATGTTAAACGTCCAAGTCCAGGCAAATTAAAGATTGTTTCAGTAATGATCGCTCCACCTATAAGGCCTGCAAAATCTAGGCCAGCCAGAGTAATAATCGGTGCAAAGACGGCGCGCATGGTGTGCTTGAACAGGACGGTGCGCTCTTTGACGCCTTTAGCACGGGCGGTACGGATGTAATCCTCGCCCAGAGTTTCAAGAACTGCTGCACGCGTGAATCGCGTGTAGAGCGCCGCGAAGGCAATTGCCAAAGTTATCCACGGCAGAATAAAGAACTGGAAAAATTTATATGGATTCTCCCAAAGCGGCGTATAGCCAGTCAGTGACAAAGGCACTAGTTTCCATTTGATTGTCACCCAGATCAGCAGGGCCAATCCAGTTACGAAAGTTGGAAGTGATGTTCCAAGCAAAACAAATATTGAACTGACCCTATCGGGCCACTTATTTTTAAATCGTGCCGCGACAATGCCTAAACTCACTCCGACAATGAGCCAGATAGTGAGGGCACCTAAGGCCAAGCTAAGGGTGACTGGGAGAGCCTCGCTCAAGAGTTCGGTTACGCAGGCGTTCTCATTGTACGAGTAGCCAAAGGATGGCGCTGGGCAGCTAAAGGCGGCGCTGCCGCTTCCATAGGAGCGGCCAAAAAAGATTCCGCTTAAGAAAAGGAGGTACTGGATATAGACGGGTTTATCGAAGCCCAGTTTAATTCGATTGCCAGCGATGACTTGATCGTTACATTTTTGACCGCAGGAAAGCGCCGCTGGATCAAAGGGTAGGAAAGAGAAGATTGCAAAAACCACAGCCGAGACTATTAAGAGAGTAATAATCGCGAAGAAAACTCGCCTGCCAAGAAAATTAAGCAACTTCACTCCTATCGCGACTCATTTTAAAAACCCCTAGTCAAGTAAATACTCCTGGCACTGATCGAAATCAGCGCCAGGAGTACCTTACTTCTAACTTCCTAACATTTCATTCTTTAAAACGTGAGATTAGTTATTAACCCACATCTTGCCAAATGCTGGGTTGCCCTGAGGTACCCAGAAGAACACACCGCCTACTTGTGATCCCCAAACGAACTGAGCCTTACCAAAGATTGTTGGCAATACCCAGAAGTTCTTCATGGCCTGTACATCTAGAGCCTTCCACATTACTGCCTGCTTCTTACGATCAGTGGTCAACATCGCAGTGTTAACACCCTTCTCGAATGCAGCATAAGCAGCATCGCTTGTGTTCTGTGAAATATTAAATCCACCGAATGAAGCGAAGAGCTCTGGAATAACCGTTGATGCATTTGCCCAGTCAGCGCCCCAGCCTGATGCTGTTATGTCGCTCTGCTTGTCAGGGTTCATAACTGTTGGGTAGTAACCAGATGCAATTGGGTTAAATGTGACCTTGATTCCGGCACGTGCATATGCTGCAGTGTCGATTGGAATTGTGTCATTAAGTGTTACTGATGAACGAACGTCAAACTTAATACCAGTCTCAGTCGCCTTCTTGTAGTCAGCTGGACACTTTGTCTTTGCTGTCTCCATAAGCGCTAGAGCCTTAGGAATATTTCCTTCTGGCATGAAGTCTGCAGATCCTGGACCTACGACCTTAGTAGGTGCGTAGTCAGTTGCTAGCAATGGGCTGATTACACCTGTTGCATATGAACCGGCATATGTTGATCCGCCTGCATAATCAAGCAACGCCTTTGCGTTACGTGAGTAGTACATAGCTTGACGGATTTCGATACATGGCATCGCCTTGACGTTGAATGCGAAGTAGCGAGCATATGGATCTGGGTTGTTCATGCGCTGCTTCTTGTACTTATCATTTGAGAAGAACTTGTCGTTGTTTGTTGACAGAGGCTCACCGAAGTTAACTGCAGTTGGAATTGTATCTCCCAAGATAATCTGGTCGATAACTTCTTCATCGTAACCAAACATGATGACAACTTCATCTGGGTATGGAGTACGAACTGGATCTGAAG
Source organism: Candidatus Planktophila sp. (assembly GCA_044370765.1). Classification (GTDB taxonomy): domain Bacteria; phylum Actinomycetota; class Actinomycetes; order Nanopelagicales; family Nanopelagicaceae; genus Planktophila. The sequence continues at coordinate 10,357 of JBILUX010000015.1, forward strand.
CCTTTGACCACTTGGCGTTACGTACAAGCTTCATCTGAGTCTTGCTGTTTTCAGCGATCTTGTAAGGGCCCGTTGATTGTGGCCATAGGTCGTACTTGTCGCCCTTGTCCATCTTGGCTTGAACTGGAGAAATAACTCCGTATGTTCCAAGGTAGTTAAAGTCGGCTACTGATTTGTTGAGATTAAATGTAATTGTGCGGTTGTCTTTTGAACAAGAGACTGCCTTTTTGAAAGCTGCAAGTCCTGCTGCATCCTTCACATAAGGTCCCTTGAATACTGATGAACCATCAGCGGCTTTTGGAATATCTAACCAAGCCTGTAGGTAGCCAGGACCATCTGTGATGACATCAGTTGCGAATACGCGAGAGACACCGTACTGAACATGCTCGCATGTAATCTTCACGCCATCTTCAAAAGTTGTACCTGGACGAAGAGTGAACTTCCAAGTCTTAGCTGCATTACTTGGAACACCAGTGTTGGTTGCAAGGTCAGGAACAAGATTCGCTCCCGCTGCTCCTGGAACTGGGTTGTATGCAACAAGGGTGCGAGTCATAAATGAGTTCATAAATGCTAGGTCGCGGCCTGTGTAGATACGTGATGGGTCGTAGTGATCTAGTCGTGGTGTGTGCTCTAGAAAGGTGAGAATTCCACCGGTCTTAGGAGTAACAGCAGCAGCGGCAGACGTTGCACCAGCGACCATTACGGCGCTGACGGCAAGTGCACTCGCTGCTGTCATTACAACGGCACGACGAAGAGCAGAAACATTGCTCATTGACGTATTTCCTTTCATTGGGGGCGCAAAGAAGACGCCAGTGGGGCAAATTCAATCAGATTATGTCTGAATTGTGAATACGGACAGGTAACAACCATGTAACGACTTCAGGAATCTTGTGGTTTTTAGCGGTCGGCCCGTGGATCTAGCGCATCTCTAAGTGCATCTCCAACAAGGTTAAAGGCTAAAACCACAATAACGAGTGAGCCTGCCGCGATTAGGAAGAAACTTGGCATAACAGTCACATATCGTGTGGCATTTGAGAGAAGAATTCCCCATGTTGAGGCAGGGGGTTGTACTCCAAGGCCTAGAAATGAGTAAACCGCCTCTGCAGCTAAATATCCCGGTAATGAGAGAGAGACAACCACAATTACTGGAGCCCACAGATTTGGAATGAGCTCTTTAGTAATAATGCGCCATCGAGTAGCACCCATCGCCTGTGCGGCGGTAACGAACTCGCGCTCACGCAAACTAAGAACTTGCGAGCGAATCAGTCGTGAAAAACCAGGCCAGCCAAAAAACGAAAGGAAGAAGACTAAAAAGATAATGCGAGCGCCATTTCCTTGTGCGATTCCTGACTGCTCAATGCGGGCGACCATGGGTTGGCTGAGAGCCACGATCATAAAGAATGCTGGGAAGGCTAAAAGGAAATCCGTTGTACGGCCTAAGTAGTTATCGATACGTCCTCTAAAATATCCACCGATAATGCCTACAAATAAGCCGATAGTTAAAGCGGTCACAGTGGTTAAAATTGCAATTAAGAATGAGATGCGAGAGCCATAGAGAAGTTGGGCTAAAAAGTCACGCCCAGTACCAGGAATTAAGCCCAGCGGATGATCCCAACTAAAACCTACGGTGGGAATTCCGCTTCCGCTGGTATCTAAAACATCTAAGTTCAAAGTATCTGGATCTACGCCGATAATCTTGGCCACGATGGGGGCAAAGAGGGATAGCAAAAGCATGGTGATACTGACTATTCCCGCGCCCACACCGACCTTGTTGCGCTTAAAACGCATCCAGGCTATTTGACGGGGGCTACGACCCTGGATTGCTCCAAGATTTACTGGGACTTGAATAGTTTCAGATTTCGAACTCATAACCCCTACTCTATACTTTCGCTATCGATTCTGGCACCACATCAGGTGGTCACAAATATTGTAAGGGGTTTGGTTATATGAAAACAGGTCTAACTACTTCAAAGGCTCTTGCCGTAAGCGCCGCCCTGTTGCTTTTATTAACTGCCTGCGGAGGTAAATCAGACTCATCAGCGACAACTGCCGAAGAGGGTAAGGCCCTGACCGAGACGGTTGAGGCAGCCCCACAAGCAACTGGTGGATTCGATGCCCCTGTTGTTACTCCTGACAAGGTCAGCTATACCCTCTCATCACCTTCACACTTTGTCACAGGACAGTTTGCCGCCGGCCAATTGCCAGATTACGTCAATGAGAAATTCTCCGTTTCTATTACCAATAATTCAGCTGCCCCCCTTGATCTTGCAACTTTGATTGTTACAGGAACAACTGCCGCCGGCGTTTGCGTCGACATCTTCGATGGTGACAATGCAATGGAGGGTGCACCAACTGATCCGCTAGCAGTTGCCGCAAGCACTACATTCGGCTGGGGATTATCGTGTCCTGGAAAAGCTGGCGATGATGTCTCAGTGGCGCTCTCAAATGCTGGAACCACTTTTGTTGAAGTTACAGGAAAGCTCGCTTAATCATTAATTCTTAAAGCGGGCCAGGCTCCAAGCGGGGCCCAACTCTTGGTACTCCGAGTTAATATCAGTGGTGCGAACTTTGCGATAAAACTCATCGATGTCATATCTCTTACTGTTTTTCAAATCGGCAAAAGCTAAGTTGTATCCCCCATGCGGAATTAAATAATCACCAGTTACATAAAAGATGTAGCGCGAGCCATCGGCATATGGATAAGAGTCCGAAGTGTCCCAATCTGTTGAGTTAAAGAAATAGGAAGTTGATGCAGATCCATCGAAAAACCCTCGCATAATTGCATCATGTCTGGTGGATTGCACGCGCGTGTATAAAAATGATGTGTTATCAAGGCCAATTGGATAGTACGAGGACTCTCCGGTACCTGCATACATCTTCACTTCGGCCGCCTCTTTAAGAAGGTAGATATCTCCACCCCGTTCAAAAAGGATGTCTTTGCCATTGGCCGTTACATAGGGCATAGAGGATTCGGGTTTGCCCTTGGTGAGATAGCTCTTAGCGCCTCCATCGGCTCTCATAGAGACAAGCACGCCATCTTCCTTATAAACAATTCTGGTGCCATCTGGTGAAAACTTCGGATCCTCATCGCGAGCGCCATTGGGTCCAGTCAGATTCGTGGGCTCGCCCCATTCCTGGCCATTCCACCTAGAAGTAAAGACATCCCACTCGTTTTCGGGTAATCCCGCCGCCGATCCCATGAAGGTGATCATCTGGCCATCTTCGGAAAAGTGGGCGTTGATGGGCGAAATCATCGTTTTCCAGCTTTGCCCGACCTGGGTCAGAGCGCCAGTCGGTAGGTCAATGCTCCACATCGTGGCATCCCACGCTTGATAACTGCTGTATCGGTGATAAATGAGCGTGCCATCGAGCTTAGGGGCGCCCTTGTTCGTGAGTGTAAGAAAAATAGAGGCCAGGGCCAGGGAGAGAAGAATTAGGCCAACTCCGACACGCTTGCGCATAACCCTCCCTCTTAAGCCCTTGACCATAGCGGAAATATCTGTAAGGTAACCTAACACAAAGCAGTAGGTTACCTAACACAATGGCGTGGGCTTTTTGTGGACTTACCGACTCGAATAGTGATTGGGAGACATACATGATGAAGAAACGTTTGTTCGCTTCATTTGCAGTAACTGCCCTAGCTGTGAGCAGCCTTGTTGCTGCCTCTGCTGCGGCCCAAGCTGCACCGCGAACAGTGACAGTCTGGTCACCATATAAAGGTGGGCAATTAGAAATGTGGAATGCGGCAATCAAACGCGTTGAAGCAGAAAATCCAGGTTTGAAGGTCACATCAGTTGGAAGCATTGATATGTCTAAATCCGTTGCAGCAATTAACGCTGGCAATGGCCCTGATATCTCTGTTTCAAATGGAAATGGAAATCTAGGCTGGTTCTGCGGCACTGGTGCTTGGCAAAAGCTCAATGTTTTGATTGCCGGTAAGAACGGTATCGATATGAAATCTACTTTTACTCCATCTGCAGTTGCATCTTCGATTTCTAATAACAATCGTTGTGCCCTGCCTCTGTACTCTGAGGTCTTTGCCTTTTACTGGAACAAGGACGCTCTAGCTAAAGCCGGATACACAAAACCACCAAAGACAACAACTGAACTTCTTGAGTATTCAAAGAAGTTAACAACATTTAACTCAGATGGAAGCATCAAGACTGCAGGGTTCGTACCTTGGGCCGGTTATTACGGCTTCGATATGGATTCGATGTGGCTGGGTCAAATGTTTGGTGCTAAGTGGTATGGCGGAGATCAAAATTCCGCATTCTCATCTGATCCAAAATGGGCAAAGGCATTTAATTGGCAAAAGGACTTCATCGCTAAGGTTTATGGCGGCGGAGACTTTGAAGCGGGCAGCAAGCTACTGCTTAAATTTGTCGCAGCGAAGGGCGGCGAGTGGGGCACAGACCACGACTTTATGACAGGCCGCGTTGCCATGAAGTGGGATGCAAACTGGATGGCACCTATGTTCTGCACTGGTGATGACTGGACCATGGCTGAAAAGTGCACATCGAAGGTTAACTTTGGTATTACAGGTTTCCCTGTATCACCAGATAATTTAGGTGCATATGGTTCAGGCGTTGTTGGTCAGGCCCAGATGGGAATATCCAAGGGATCAAAGAATGTGAAGGATGCATGGATTGTCATGAAGGCACTTGCAACTGACACAAAGCTTGCTGCTGCTTGGGATGCCGCAAATGGCTCACCATCATCACTTCGTGACAAGGCAGCGCGCCCAGCAAATCAACCAACTTGGTATCTACCAATCTATGAAGTTGCAAACAACCAAAAGTCTGCTTATCACATTCTTAAAAATACTGGTCATCACCTTGAAGAAGCTCTACTACAGAACTTGATGGCTTCATGGCAGAATGGCGACACAGCAAACATCAAGAGTGCACTATCTAACTTAGCCCAAGAAGTTAACCAAATCATCTCGAGAAATAGCTAATCAGCGATAATGCAATTAACTAATGTGATGGCATCTCTCTCCCCGCGCAAGCGGGGGGAGGGTGCCCTTGCACCTGCACGCAGAAAACTGAAGATTCCATACTTATTCATTTTCTTGTGCATGTCACCTTGGCTATTCGGAATTATTTTCTTCACTGCGTATCCGATGGTTACTAGCTTTTATCAAGCATTTACTAAATTTAATTTGATTGACAAGCCAGAATGGGTTGGCTTAGAAAACTTCAACCGTATGCTCTTTGAAGATAGTGATTTCTGGCTTTCCCTAAAAAATACGGTATGGATCGCGGCGATCAGTATCCCGTTGCGCATCGCTTTTGCGATGTTTACAGCCTGGGTATTAACCAAGCCAAAGCGCGGCAGCAGTATTTATCGCACAATATTTTTCTTGCCATCAATGGTGCCTGCAGTTGCCGCCACGATGGTTTTTACTTACATTTTTAATCCAGCATATGGGCCAGTAAATCGCGGTCTTGAAGCAGTTGGTGTTAATGAACCACCATTTTGGTTTATGGATCCTAAGTGGTCCAAATGGGGTTTGATTCTCTTAGGTTTATGGGGAATCGGCGACACGATGATTATTTATTTGGCCGGTCTGTTAGATGTTCCTAAGTCACTGTATGAAGCCGCCGAACTCGAAGGCGCATCTGGTTGGCAGTCTTTTCGCTACATCACGTTACCTCTGATGACACCCGTCATTTTCTTTTCAACGGTGACCGGCGTGATAGGTAGTTTTCAGTACTTTACGCAGGCCTATGTTGCATCCGGGCAAGTTAATGACTATTCGCATGCCATGTATTTCTATGCAAGTCACATTTATTTCACCGCTTTTCGAGCCTATGAAATGGGCTACGCATCTGCTTTAGCGTGGGTTCTGCTAGTAATTACCTTGGTATGCACGCTCATAATCCTTAAGACTCAAAAGCGATGGGTCCACTACCCGAACGGATCACTATTCAAATGAGCAATGCACTAAGCCACTTGAGCCCCGAGAAAATTGCTGAAATCGAGCTTCATTCGAAAAAAGCTCACCGTAACAAGAGATGGCATGATTTTCTCGAAATGGTGGGCA
>JBILUX010000091.1:0-5016 GCA_044370765.1 Candidatus Planktophila sp.
AACCGGAAACCTATTCTTCCATCTTGCGTTGATCTTAATCTTGCTCGGAATCTCATTCTCCTCCCTCTTTGGAATGCGAGGGGAGGCGATTCTCAATGTTGGTGAAAGATTTGTTAATACACCGACCAGCTATGACTCTCTGGCTTACGGAAAGTTATTTAAAGATGGAAAATTAGGAAGTTTCATCATCACCATAGATAAGTTCGATGCAACCTATAACGCGGTGACAAATGCCCCGGAGGATTACACGCTTAATATCTCTTTGCGGCGCGGAGATTTAGTGAGCGTTGAAAAGCATGTAATTAAAGTCAACTCTCCTCTTGCAATTGGAAACACAAAGATCTACTTGCAGGCTAATGGCTATTCACCCATTGTGACTGTCAGAGATTCAGAGGGAAATGTTGCGATGCAGGGACCAATTCCATTTTTACCTCAAGATTCAAATCTGCGTTCTATCGGTGCGATTAAAGTTCCGGATGCGAATCCGCCAGTAGGTTTTGTCGGTTCATTCGTACCAACATATGCCCGCAGTGATGGCGACGGCGCGATTAGCGTCTTCCCACAGGCCCTTGATCCCCGGCTATTACTGTCTGCATGGGGCGGCGACCTTGGTTTAGATTCAGGTGTTCCACAGTCGGTCTATCGCATGGATACATCGGCGATGAAAAACCTTGGATTGAAATCATTAAAGCCAGGTGAGAGCTTTTCCTATATAGGAGGTTCAATTACCTTTGAAGGCTACGTACAGTGGGTGAATCTGCAAATTGTCGATGATCCTGGCAAGAACTTTGCACTCCTCGGCGCTATTGTTGCCATCCTTGGCCTGCTTGCATCGTTGTTTACTCGCCGTCGCAGAATTTGGATCCGCGTTGGCGAGGAAGTTGAAGTAGCAGGACTTGCAAAGAATGCAGCGCCTGGATTAGAGCAAGAGATGGCTAACTTTGTTACTGTTTTAAAGGGAGAGAAATAAATGTCACGCACATGGGCCTATTTCTCAAACTATCTCATCTACTCCTCAATGGCCGTTTATACCCTTTCCTTCTTTGCGCATGCAGTAGAAACAGCTTGGGCAGTAAAAATTACCGATGCGACAACTACCAAAACCTTGGATTACAAACGTACTGAAAAAGTTGCACGCATTGCAACCGCGATGATGATTCTGGGCTTCTTGCTTTTGCTCGCTGGTGTTATTGCGCGTGGAGTATCTGCAGGACGCGTGCCCTGGGGAAACATGTACGAGTTTTCAATTACTGGAGCCTTGGCGTTTTCCGGTGCCTACTTGGCCGCCCTTCGCAAATATGATTTGCGGTGGTTAGGCCTATTAGTTTCCATCGCAGTTCTACTCACACTTGGCACTGCAGTTGCAGTCCTATATCGCCCAAGTGCGCCACTTGTTCCAGCCCTTAAATCAACGTGGTTAGTAATTCATGTGTCGGCGGCGATAATTTCTGGCGGCGTATTCTTGCTTGCCAATGCAATCGCAGCAGCGTATTTATATTTAGATTCGATGGAGTCAAAGGGTGAGCGCACTGCGTGGGCTAAGCGACTGCCATCCCTTGAGTATTTAGATCAACTTTCATATCGCCTAGTGGCATTTGTCTTTCCACTGTGGACCTTCGCCGTAATAGCGGGGGCGATATGGGCTGAGAGTGCATGGGGTCGTTATTGGGGCTGGGATCCAAAAGAGACGTGGGCCTTCATTACGTGGGTGGCATATGCAGCTTATTTACATGCACGCGTGACTATTGGTTGGCGTGGTCGCAGGGCTGCCTGGCTATGTTTATTTGCGGGTTCGACATTTCTATTTAACTACGTATACGTAAATGTTTGGGGTACTGGAAAACATACGTATTCAGGACTCTAAAGCTTTCCTAAGAAATCCGGATCATCATCTGGTGGCAAGATTCTTCGCTGTGGTCGCTTGTAACCTTTAGGTTTATTTCTTCCGGCAATTAAATATGAGATTGGCCCGATCGCAAGAGCTTGCGGCCCAAGAAGAATAATCAATAGTAGCCAGCCCCACTTTGGGAGATTTTTTATCTGGGACTCATCGGCACGAGCACAATCAATGAGGGCATAAATAGTTGCACCAAAGACTAGAACTAGTGGAATGACGCGCGACATGGATTTATTGTATCGCTAGGGAGACTGCAAAGATTGCCGAAAAGACGAGTTGGAGTTTTCCAGTCTTTCCCAAGAGTGGGATCAATGCCGCTCCGATCGTGCCACCCATGACTTGGCGGGCTAGCGAAAATGTAAGCGGTGCCACAAGCAACGTTAAGAGCGCAGCGGGTTTAAAGGTGGCTATCGCTGCAGTATGTGCAATAACAAGTAAAACGACAAAAGCACGCCGTGCAGTGGCATCCCCCATTCGTACTGCAAGGGTCTTTTTTCCAACCAATGCATCTTGAGCTAAATCGCGCAGGTTATTGATCGCAAGAATTGCGCACGATAGCGCCCCCATTGGAATGGCAACAATGAAACTCATCGCAGTAATTGTTTCGGTTTGGACATAAAAGCTTCCAACGGTTGCAACTATTCCAAAGAAAATAAAGACGGAGATTTCACCGAAACCACTGTAGCCATATGGCTTACGGCCACCTGTATAGCTCCAGGCCGCACCGATAGAGATGACACCAACGGCAATTAAGATCGGCGTAGTTAATATCGCAAGCCAGAGACCACAGATCGATGCGATACCGAAAGAGATAAACGCGGCCATCTTTACACTTCTCGCAGTGGCTAAACCACTGGCAACTAAACGCGTTGGACCTATCCGATGGGTATCGGTTCCTTTAACTCCGTCGGAGTAATCATTTGCAAAGTTGACACCGATTTGAAGCCAGATGGCGACCTTAAGAGCAAGCACTGCGCGGAACCAGTTGAAATCACTGCCTGCCAATGAGGATGCAACCAGCACCGGGGCGATTGCCGCTGGGAGAGTGCGCGGGCGTGCTCCGAGAATCCATCTATTCATCTTCCACCATCTTTGCTAGAGCTAAGCGATCAACTTTGCCAATACCGAGCAATGGTAGTGAGTCGACAGTGTGAATGCCCTTTGGTTTTGCAATCCCCCCAAGGGCCGCTTCCAAGTAATGCGAAATCTCGGTTTGATTGACATCGCCAACAATTGCTAAGTGAAAGGCCTGTCCCCATTGCGGATCATCTACGGCAAATGCTGAACACTCTAGATCGGGATATCGAACTGAGAGAGTCGCCTCAACTCCTGTCAGTGAAAGATTTTCTCCTCCGCTGATAATTACATCATCGGCGCGACCCAGCACACGCAAAACTCCATCTGTAATCTTGCCAAGATCATTTGTGATAAACCAGCCATCTTCTGCGCCAAAGTCTTCAGCTGAGTTTAAGTAGCTAGTTGCGAGTACGGAGCCGCGAATTTTAATTACGCCACTGTCAGTGATTGCGAACTCAACCCCATCGAGTCCTTGGCCATCGTAGATGCAGCCGCCACAGGTCTCTGTCATTCCATATGTTTCAATGACATGTATTCCTGAAGCCTCGGCTTGAGTTCGAAGTGATTGTGACAGTGCTGCACCGCCAACCAAAATAGCTTTTGTGCTTTGTAAATGGCGCAGTAACCGCTCATCTGAATTGAGAGCTCGAAATAACTGAGTTGGAACAATCGACGTAAAATCTACGTGAGGATATTCACCGTCGAAATTGCGCAGGTCAATTGGAAGCGTTCCGACCTGAAGTGAACGGATAATTACATTAACAGCTGCGATGTGAGTAACTGGAAGTAGCAGCGACCATTGGGCGCCAAATGATGCACCAATAAAACTATTGGAGGCATCTGCCGATGCAATTAGGGCCTTTGTGGAAAATGCGACCTCTTTGACTAATCCCGTGCTTCCGCTGGTGGCAACTACGATGGCAATATCGTTGGAAACCGACTTAGATCGGAGATCACCAAAGCCAAGGGCAGGGCCGTTTTGAGCCAGTGCGGCTGTGATTTGCCCCGCTAACTGCGGGATTTCGCAGTCCTGGCTGATTCGTAATACTTCTCGTTGTGACGTGATGTCCATAGCAGCCGTAGGCTATCGCTAGCAACGAATGAAATGAGGAAATGTGAGCAAGCCGATTAATCGCGAGTTTGGTAGCCGTGATATCCCTAGTTGGATCCAGGCTCCTGGCGGGGAGAAGTTCACCGATATTAAATATCAAATGGGTGATGGCATAGCCAAAATCACAATTAACCGCCCCGAACTTCACAATGCATTTCGACCTCAAACAATTATTGAGTTAATCGAAGCCTTCTACTTGGCGCGCGATAATGAAGATATTGGTGTAATTATTTTGACTGGCGAGGGCACTAAGGCTTTTTGCTCAGGTGGAGATATAAGTGTTCGAGGGGATGATGGATATCTCGGCGATGATAAGTTATCGAAAAAGGGAATTGGCAGATTAAATGTTTTGGATCTGCAGGTGCAGATTCGCCGTACACCTAAACCCGTTATTGCCATGGTTGCCGGCTGGGCAGTGGGCGGAGGACATGTTTTACATGTTGTCTGCGATTTAACAGTTGCTGCAGATAATGCCAAGTTTGGCCAGACAGGACCAATGGTTGGCTCCTTCGACGGCGGTTACGGTGCTGGTTTATTAGCAGCCCATGTCGGCCAAAAGAAGGCACGCGAGATTTGGTTTATGACGCGTCAATACGATGCGCAAGAGGCGTTAGCTATGGGATTAGTTAATACCGTTGTGCCAGTTGCAGAGCTGGAGGCCGAAACTGTTTCATGGTGTCGAGAAATGCTGCGTAACTCACCACTTGCACTTCGCTTACTAAAATCTAGCTTGAACGCCGCAGATGATGGTTTAGCAGGAGTCCAACAGTTAGCCGGAGATGCAACACTTTTGTTTTATATGAGTGAAGAGGGGCAAGAAGGTCGAGATGCTTATAAGGAAAAACGAGCTCCTGATTTTAAGAGATTTCCTAAGCGCCCATAATCAATGCTTGATTCAATCCTAGGTTCACTTAAAGTGGTTGCTCTTGCA
>JBILUX010000013.1:0-16954 GCA_044370765.1 Candidatus Planktophila sp.
GCTGCAAGTGTTGCGCGACGAATACCAGCGATGATTTCAACCTCTGTTAGTTCAATTCCTTCTAGGAACTTCTCCATGCAGATATCGTCGTTCTCTGAAAGTGTTTCAATCATTTCGTGACGAGCTACTTTAGCTTTTTCAAGTAAGTCGGCTGGAATCTCTTCGATTGTGTAATCTTCGCCCTTTTGTGTCTCTCCACGCCAGGTAAGTGCCTTCATCGCAATCAGATCAACAACTCCGAGGAAATCTCCTTCGGCACCGATTGGAATCTGAAGAACAAGTGCAACTGCGTTAAGGCGATCTTTAATCATGTCTACGCACTTATCAAATGATGCACCGGTGCGGTCTAGCTTGTTAACAAAACAGATACGTGGAACTGAGTAACGATCGGCTTGACGCCAAACTGTTTCAGATTGTGGCTCTACACCTGCAACGCCATCGAATACTGCAACTGCGCCATCGAGTACGCGCAATGAGCGCTCTACCTCGACAGTGAAGTCAACGTGGCCAGGTGTATCGATAATGTTAATGAGGTGGTCATCCCACATACAGGTAGTTGCCGCAGAGGTAATAGTGATACCGCGCTCTTGCTCCTGCTCCATCCAGTCCATCGTTGCTGCACCTTCGTGCACCTCACCGATTTTGTAGTTAATACCTGTGTAGAAAAGGATGCGCTCAGTAGTCGTGGTTTTTCCCGCGTCGATGTGAGCCATGATTCCAATGTTGCGAACCGTAGCTAGATCGATCTTCTCTACTACTGACACGTATTGCCTCTTCTTCTGTTAGTACTACTTGGAGTTAAAATTAAGTAAGCGGATTACCAGCGGTAATGTGCGAAAGCCTTGTTAGCTTCAGCCATTTTGTGAGTATCTTCGCGACGCTTTACAGCAGCACCAAGGCCATTGCTTGCATCGATAAGTTCATTCATAAGGCGCTCTGACATTGACTTTTCGCGACGTGAACGTGAGTAATCAATTAACCAGCGAAGAGCTAAAGTTGTTGAACGTCCTGCTTTAACTTCAACAGGCACCTGGTACGTAGCTCCACCAACACGGCGTGAGCGAACTTCAACTGTTGGCTTGATGTTGTCTAGTGCGCGCTTCAAAGTGATAACTGGATCAACTTGATTCTTTGCGCGGCAACCTTCAAGTGCGTTGTAAACAATTGCTTCAGCAGTTGAACGCTTTCCATGAAGTAGCACACGGTTGATGAGTGCAGTTACAACTGGTGAGTTGTAAACAGGATCAGCAACAACGGCAGCTTTTACTACAGGACCTTTACGTGGCATTAGGAAGCCTTCTTCTCTCTCTTAGTACCGTAGCGAGAACGTGACTGCTTACGGTTCTTTACGCCCTGTGTATCAAGGGATCCGCGAATGATCTTGTAACGAACACCTGGTAGATCTTTAACACGACCACCACGAACTAGAACAATGGAGTGCTCTTGCAAGTTGTGACCTTCACCAGGAATGTATGCAGTGATTTCCATGCCACTGGTAAGACGAACACGTGCGACTTTGCGTAGCGCAGAGTTTGGTTTCTTAGGGGTCGTTGTGTAAACGCGTGTACAAACTCCGCGTCGCTGTGGTGAACCCTTAAGTGCAGGTGTGCTTGTCTTCGTAGTCTTTTCTGCACGACCACGACGAACTAGCTGTTGAATTGTTGGCACTTCATCTCCATTCGTATCTTCGTTACTGATCTTTATTCACGCTCAATCGCCGACCCACGCGGTCGGGTGTGTTGCACCCGTTTCGCATAGTTGATGCAAATAGTTTTTCAACTTTTTACATGCACAAGCAACAAAGCCCTATGAAAGAGCAGGGCTGAAGGTTAACCCACCCGCGCTCGAAGAGTCAAAACGGCCCTTTTACTCCTGCTTGAGGCAGGGGTGGCTCAGATGCCCCATTTTTCTACACCCGGGCGTGTCGCGGGTGAGGGGAAAAGGGCGGATTTGAGGGCCAAAAAGGGGCATTAACGGCCCGTCTGTGGTTGGCTCAGTTTATGAGCACACCCCACATTTCGGCCAATAAGGGCGATATCGCCGAGCGCATTCTGCTGCCAGGGGACCCATTACGGGCTAAATGGATCGCCGATACCTATTTAAAGGATGTTAAGCAGTACAACGCAGTTCGAAATATGTTCGGCTACACCGGCACATATGAAGGTGAGCGCGTCTCAGTTCAGGGCACGGGAATGGGGCTGCCCTCAATTTCAATCTACGTCAATGAGCTCTTTGATCACTTCGGAGTTCAGAGCGCAATTCGTATCGGCACGTGTGGTGGATTGCTCGAAAAGACAAAGGTTGGTGATGTTATTTTGGCTATGACGGCCTCAACCGATTCAAATATTAATCGTCGATTTACAAATGGATTAGATTTTGCGCCACACGCCGATTTCAAATTGTTGCTAGCCGCACACGAGGCATCGTCAACTCTGGGAAATATTCACATCGGAGGAATAGCTTCCATGGATTATTTTTATGACGAGAGCGATGCTGCGCAAAAGTTAATTCAGCACGGCGTGCTTGGCGTCGAAATGGAGGCCAGTGCGTTGTATTCAATAGCTGCCCGTAAGCAGCGACGCGCACTTGCGATCCTAACGGTCTCAGATCACATCATCACTCATGAATCTATGCCCTCGTCAGATCGCGAGAGTTCACTAAATACTATGGTCGAAATCGCTTTCGCCGCTCTACTAAAGGGATAGGAAGCCAATGAGCACCTCTGAAATCTTATTGCTAAGTATTGTTGCTTTCCTGTTAATTGATTTTGCAGCGGGAATGATTATCAATTTCTACAATGAGCAATCGAAGAATAGAGCTTTTAGCTCGGATGCAGCTCAGATATACGATGTAAATGAATATGAACAATCAATTGCCTACGGAACAGCAAAGTACAAGTTTGAGATGGCCTCTGCTGTAGTAAGCACCGTAATATTTTTGTCAGCAATTATCTTAGGATGGTTCGCGCGTCTTGATTCTATGATCCGTGAAAATATCAGCAATAACATGATGGTAACTATTGTTTTTATAGGTATTTTGATTCTCGTGGGCGGTATTGGATCTATCCCAGGTAGCTATTACTCGACTTTTGTCATTGAGGAGAGATTTGGCTTTAATAAAACCACCAAGAAGCTCTTCGTTCTAGACTCGATAAAGCAGTTGTTATTAAGTGTTGTTCTTGGGCTCCCGATTATCTACCTAGTAGCCACTATTTATCAGAGGTTAGAGAGCAGTTTCTGGCTGGTGGGGTGGTTAGCTGTTTCGGCTATTTCGCTCTTCATGTTTATTTTTGGTACACGAATCTTCTTGCCAATGTTCAATAAGTTAAAACCTTTGCCTGAAGGCGATCTTCGTGATGAGATTGAAGAGTACTGCCAATCCCAAGGGTTTCCGCTTTCCAAACTCTATGAAATGGATGCATCAAAGCGCTCTACTAAATTAAATGCTTTCTTTTCTGGGATGGGAAGAGTAAAAATAATCGGGCTCTTCGACACCCTGATTGAGAAGTTAACGATCAAAGAAGTAGTTGCAGTTTTAGCGCATGAAGTAGGGCACTACAAGCGAAGGCATGTATACACAATGTTTGCTTTCAGCAATGTTCAAACCCTAATAATCTTTTCACTTATGGGTTGGTTACTCAGTAATCCAAATCTGTCGAAGGCGCTTGGATCAGATACTCCTAGTTTCCACTTATCTATGCTGGCGTTTTTCTTACTCTTTACTCCCCTATCTACATTGCTGGGTTTAATTAACAACTCCTTCTCTCGCCATAACGAATACCAAGCAGATCAATTCTCACTCGATACATATCCTGATTCCAAGGAGCACTTGTATACAGCGCTCAAGAAACTATCGGTTGAATCCTTGAGCAACCTGAATCCTCATCCGCTCTACGTTGCCGTGCATTATTCACATCCGCCAATCCTGGCTCGACTGGCTAATTTGAAAAAGTAATTACAGAAGATGTGGCGGTACAGCGATTCCTGCCGCATTACCCGCAGTTATAGGTGCTCCAAGAGTTGTCGTCAAAGGTAGCAAGCCTGCCCATAGCGGAAGGGAGACGTCTTCCTCATCATCTGATGGCTCCCCCGAACGTGCCTTCGCTGAAACCTTATCCAGGTTTAACTCGACGATTAGCGTTGCTGCAGACTCCTTTTTCGTCATGGAGCGGCCGTACTCCCAAAGACCCGGAATCAATTTTGTGGTAATTCGCTCTAAAGCTAGCTCTTTCTCGTCATCTCTTAACACCCGAGCTTTTCCAAAGATCATGGCCGATTCATAGTTCATTGAAGAGTTAAATGCCGAGCGTGCCACAACAATTGCGTTCAACTGGGTAACTGTTACGCACAGATCAATCCCCTTGGCGATGGCCATCATGATGCGAGAGCCAGTGGATCCATGGATCAAAATCCGGTCGCCATCTCGAGCGAATCCCATGGGAATTACAAATGGCATGTTGATATCTGGGTCAATGAACCCGACATGGCATACGTATTGGCCGTCGAGGAGTTTTTCGATATCTAATCGCTCATGTACTTCACGGTCTGCATGGCGTTGTACATGGAACTTCTCTTCATTACTCATAAATGCATCGTAGTGTGGAAAGCAAAAGAGGCCCAACCCTCTGCAGGATTGAGCCTCTCTTGATTAACGATTAACGAGGTACTTCGACCTCATCCAGACGAACGGCTTCACCGGATCCCTGTTGATCAAATGGTGTGAAGTCATATTCATCGTAGGCTGCATAGACAGCGGCCTTTGCCTCTTCCGTTGGCTCAACACGAATGTTGCGATAACGGGCAAGACCAGTTCCAGCTGGAATCAACTTACCGATGATGACGTTCTCCTTCAGTCCGAGCAGTGGATCACTCTTCTCTGAAAGTGCGGCATCTGTTAGTACGCGAGTTGTCTCCTGGAATGATGCAGCTGATAACCATGACTCAGTTGCAAGTGATGCCTTAGTAATACCCATTAGCTCTGGGCGACCTGAGGCGGCTTTTCCACCGGATGTAACTACGCGACGGTTTTCAGTCTCAAAGCGACCGCGTTCAACGAGCTCACCTGGAAGTAGATCCGCGTCCCCTGCTTCAAGCACAGTGATGCGCTTTAACATTTGACGAACGATTACTTCGATGTGCTTATCGTGAATGCCTACGCCCTGTGAGCGATAAACAGATTGAATCTCATTTACCAAGTGAACTTGAGTTGCACGTGGTCCAAGAATACGAAGAACCTGCTTTGGATCGATTGCGCCAACGACCATCTTCTGGCCAACTTCAACGCGTGAACCCTCTTCTACAAGTAGCTTCTGACGACGAGTGATTGGGTAAGCAACTTCTTCGCCACCATCATCTGGTGTAACGATGATCTTCTTACCCTTTGCATCTTCGCGGAATGAGACAACGCCTGCAGTTTCTGCAATCGGTGCAACACCCTTTGGAGTACGCGCTTCGAAAAGCTCGACGATACGTGGAAGACCGTGCGTGATGTCATCTCCAGCAACGCCACCAGTGTGGAAGGTACGCATTGTTAGCTGTGTACCAGGCTCACCGATTGACTGTGCTGCAATGATTCCCACTGCCTCACCGACTGCAACAAGCTGTCCAGCTGCAAGTGAGCGACCGTAGCAAGCTGCGCACTGTCCGACCTTGCTATCGCAAGTTAGAACTGAGCGGATCTTAACTTCATCGACACCAGCTGCAACGAGCTCATCAATATTGCGATCACCTAAGTCGATGCCGGCCTTAGCAATAACTACGCCATCGACCTCAACATCATCGGCAAGTGTGCGACCGAAGACAGAGGTTTCAACGTGGTCAAACTTAATGAGGCCGCCAGATTCTTGGCGAACACCAATCTGTAGAACAAGACCGCGATCTGTACCGCAATCCTCTTCACGGATGATGACATCTTGAGCAACGTCGCACAGACGACGGGTCAAGTAACCCGAGTCAGCGGTACGAAGTGCTGTATCTGCAAGACCCTTACGAGCACCGTGAGTAGAAATAAAGTACTCAAGTACTGAAAGACCTTCGCGGAAGTTAGATTTAATTGGGCGAGGAATAATCTCACCCTTAGGGTTTGCTACCAGTCCACGCATACCTGCAATCTGACGGATCTGCATCATGTTTCCACGAGCACCAGAGAAGACCATCATCCACACTGGGTTTACGCGAGGGAAGTTTTCTTCCATCTCTTTACCCACTTCGGCTGTTGCCTTTGTCCAGATTTCGATCAACTCTTGACGACGCTCGTCATCAGTGATGAGTCCCTTTTCATACTGCGATTGAACCTTGTCGGCCTGAGTTTCATAGCTCTCAAGGATCTCTTTCTTGCGTGGAGGAGTAACAACATCTTCAATACCGATTGTGATTCCGGCACGAGTTGCCCAGTGGAAGCCAAGTGACTTCAGAGCATCAAGTGTCTGAGCAACAACAACCTTTGGATAGAACTCAGCCAAACGATCGACGATTCCACCAAGTTGTTTCTTGGTGACATCTAAGTCAACGAATGGGAAGTCTGCAGGAAGTGCCTCGTTAAACAATGCGCGACCAATAGTGGTTTCGATTGTCTCGGTTGAGTGATCAAGACGGATCTTGATCTTTGCCTGCAATGACACTGAGTGTTGATCGTGGGCCATAATCGCTTCAGAGATCGAGCTAAATGCGCGTCCCTCGCCGAGCTCGCCTTCGCGGCTCATTGTTAAGTGATAGAGACCAAGAACCATGTCCTGTGTTGGTGAAGTAATTGGACGACCGTTAGCAGGAGACAAGATGTTATTTGAAGACAACATCAAGATACGTGCTTCAGCCTGCGCTTCAGCAGATAGCGGCAAGTGAACTGCCATCTGGTCACCGTCGAAGTCAGCGTTAAACGCTGTACATACGAGAGGGTGAATCTGAATCGCTTTACCTTCAACTAGTTGAGGTTCGAATGCCTGGATACCCAAACGGTGAAGAGTAGGTGCGCGGTTTAGAAGTACTGGATGCTCGGCGATAACTTCTTCGAGAACATCCCATACAACTGGACGTGCGCGCTCAACCATACGCTTTGCAGATTTAATGTTCTGCGCGTGGTTTAGATCTACAAGACGCTTCATTACGAATGGTTTGAAGAGTTCAAGAGCCATCTGCTTTGGCAGACCGCACTGATGCAGCTTCAACTGTGGACCAACAACGATTACTGAACGGCCTGAGTAGTCAACGCGCTTTCCGAGCAAGTTCTGACGGAAACGACCCTGCTTACCCTTGAGCATGTCAGAGAGTGATTTAAGTGCACGGTTACCGGGACCTGTAACTGGACGACCACGACGACCGTTATCAAACAACGCATCTACAGCTTCCTGCAACATACGCTTTTCATTGTTAACGATAATCTCTGGTGCACCGAGATCGGCAAGACGCTTCAAACGGTTGTTACGGTTGATAACACGACGGTATAGATCGTTGAGATCTGAAGTCGCAAAGCGACCACCATCGAGTTGAACCATTGGACGAAGATCCGGTGGAATAACTGGAACACAATCAAGAACCATTGATGCCGGCTTGTTGCTTGTTGTAAGGAATGCGTTAACAACCTTCAAGCGCTTGATTGCACGAGTCTTCTTGGCACCTTTGCCATTTTCAGAAAGGTCTGTAAGCATCTTGTGCTCGGTTGCAAGATCAAAAGTCTCTAGGCGATGCTTAATTGCAGCAGCTCCCATGTCACCCTTGAAGTACATTCCGTAGCGATCACGCATTTCGCGGTAAAGGTTTTCGTCGCCCTCAAGATCTTGAACCTTCAAGTTCTTAAAGCGAGTCCAGACGCTTTCCATGCGCTCGAGCTCTTTCTCTGACTTCTCACGGATTGACTTGAGCTCACGCTCTGCAGCCTCACGTACCTTGCGCTTTACATCTGACTTAGCATCTTCTGCTTCAAGCTCTGCTGTGTCATCTTCAAGCTTCTTGGTACGGATATCAAGATCAACATCGCGACGAGTTTCGACCTTCTTGCGATCGTTAGCCAACTTCTTTTCAAGTTGTGGCAAGTCTTCTTCGCGAGCTTCGGCATCAACTTCGGTGATCATGTATGCAGCGAAGTAAATGACCTTTTCAAGATCCTTTGGAGCAAGATCAAGTAGGTAACCAAGACGTGATGGAACACCCTTGAAGTACCAGATGTGAGTTACAGGAGCGGCAAGCTCGATGTGACCCATACGCTCACGACGAACCTTTGCACGTGTTACTTCAACACCGCAACGCTCGCAGATAATTCCCTTAAATCGAACGCGCTTGTACTTTCCGCAATAACATTCCCAGTCACGAGTTGGTCCGAAGATCTTCTCATCGAAGAGTCCGTCCTTCTCTGGCTTGAGTGTGCGGTAGTTGATTGTCTCTGGCTTCTTTACTTCGCCAAAAGACCAATCGCGAATATTTTCAGCCGATGCAAGGCCGATACGTAATTCATCAAAGAAGTTGACATCTAACATAGTTATTTTCCCTCTCAGATTTCTTCAACGCTGCTTGGCTCAACTCGTGACAAGTTGATACCTAGCTCTTCGGCGGCACGGAATACTTCTTCATCGGTATCGCGAAGTTCAATTGCGACACCTTCAGATGAAAGCACTTCAACATTGAGACATAGTGACTGCATTTCCTTGATAAGCACCTTGAATGATTCAGGGATACCTGGCTCAGGAATGTTTTCACCCTTCACGATCGCTTCGTAGACCTTTACGCGGCCTAGAACATCGTCAGACTTAATAGTAAGAAGTTCTTGGAGTGTGTAAGCAGCACCGTAGGCTTCAAGTGCCCACACTTCCATTTCACCAAATCGCTGACCACCGAACTGAGCTTTTCCACCCAGTGGCTGTTGCGTGATCATTGAGTATGGGCCAGTTGAACGTGCGTGAATCTTGTCGTCTACCAAGTGGTGAAGCTTCAAGATATACATGTATCCAACTGAAATAGGTGTTGGGTATGGCTCGCCGGAGCGGCCATCAAATAACTTAGCCTTACCTGAGCGACCAATTAATTGATTGCCATCGCGGTTAGGTAATGTGCTTGAGAGAAGACCAGAGATCTCATCTTCAAGTGCACCATCAAATACCGGAGTTGCAAACTTAGTTCCAGGCGCACCCTTTTCAGCACCGATTGCGCGCATGTGCTTCTGCCACGCTTCATCGACACCAGATAGATCCCAACCAGTTTTTGCTACCCATCCCAAGTGCATTTCAAGAACCTGTCCGACGTTCATACGTCCAGGTACACCGAGTGGGTTAAGAACTACATCAACTGGAGTTCCATCTTCAAGGAATGGCATATCTTCAACTGGAAGGATCTTAGAAATAACACCCTTGTTACCGTGGCGACCGGCAAGCTTGTCACCATCTTGAATCTTGCGCTTCTGCGCAACGTAGACGCGAACCAATTGGTTAACGCCAGCTGCAAGCTCGAAGCCCTCTTCTGATTCGAAGATCTTTACGCCGATAACTTTTCCAGACTCACCGTGTGGAACCTTGAGTGATGTATCGCGAACTTCGCGAGCCTTCTCACCAAAGATTGCGCGCAGTAAACGCTCTTCTGGAGTTAGTTCAGTTTCGCCCTTTGGCGTTACCTTTCCAACCAAGATATCGCCAGGTACAACATCGGCGCCAACACGGATAATTCCGCGCTCATCTAGATCGGCTAGAACTTCTTCAGAGACGTTAGGAATATCGCGAGTGATCTCTTCGGCACCAAGCTTGGTGTCGCGAGCATCAACTTCGTACTCTTCAATATGAATTGATGTCAAGACATCGTCTTGAACCAAACGCTGCGACAAGATAATCGCATCTTCGTAGTTGTGGCCTTCCCATGACATAAATGCCACGAGCAAGTTCTTACCAAGTGCCATTTCACCCATATCGGTGCAAGGACCATCGGCGATTACTGAGCCAACTTCTAGACGCTGACCTTCAGAGACAACAACTTTTTGGTTGTATGAGGTTCCTTGGTTAGAGCGCGTGAACTTATGAAGTGCATAGGTTTGATACGTTGAATCATCGGCCATGACCTTAACTTCTTCGGCAGATACTTCTGTAACAACGCCGGCCTTAGTTGCAACGACAACATCACCTGCATCAACGGCTGCACGGAACTCCATGCCAGTACCGATCAATGGTGCCTCTGCACGCATCAATGGAACTGACTGGCGCATCATGTTAGAGCCCATCAATGCACGGTTAGCATCATCGTGCTCAAGGAATGGAATCATCGCTGTTGCAACAGAAACCATCTGGCGCGGTGAAACATCCATGTAATCAACTTCATCAGCTGGAATGTATTCAACTTCTCCACCACGACGACGTACGAGTACGCGTGCTTCAGCGAAGTGATTGTCATCAGTTAATGGAGCATTTGCCTGAGCAATGATGTGCTCGTCTTCTTCGTCGGCAGTTAAATAATCAACCTGATCGGTTACGCGACCCTTTGCAACCTTGCGGTAAGGAGTCTCGATAAATCCGAATGCAGTTACGCGACCATATGTTGCAAGTGAACCGATAAGACCAATGTTTGGTCCTTCAGGAGTTTCAATTGGACACATGCGGCCGTAGTGAGATGGGTGAACGTCACGAACTTCGAAGCCCGCGCGATCACGTGATAAACCACCAGGTCCGAGCGCTGAAAGACGGCGCTTGTGAGTTAGACCAGAGAGTGGGTTTGTTTGATCCATGAACTGCGACAACTGAGAAGTTCCGAAGAACTCCTTAATCGATGCAACTACTGGACGAATGTTGATCAATGTCTGTGGCGTGATCGCCTCGACATCTTGCGTTGTCATACGTTCGCGAACTACGCGCTCCATACGTGAGAGACCGATGCGAACCTGGTTCTGAATGAGCTCGCCAACAGTACGCAGACGACGGTTGCCGAAGTGATCGATATCGTCCTTTTCAACGCGTACTTCACGGCCATAGTCCATCAAAAGATCGCCGCGGTGAAGAGCTACTAAGTAGCGCAATGTTGCAACGATGTCAGAGATAGTAAGCAGTGAGGCCTTGAGCTCAAGATCTAAGCCAAGCTTCTTATTAACCTTAAAGCGACCGACCTTAGCCAAGTCATAACGCTTTGGGTTGAAGTAAAGGTTTTCAATTAAGTTCTGTGCGGCTTCCTTAGTTGGAGGCTCACCGGGACGTAGCTTGCGGTAGATATCTAGAAGCGCTTCGTCCTGAGTCTTGACTGTATCTTTTTCAAGAGTTGCACGGATTGATTCGAAATCGCCGAACTCTTCAAGAATCTGCTCTTCGCTCCAGCCAAGTGCCTTTAGGAAGACAGTAACTGACTGCTTACGCTTACGGTCGATGCGAACACCAACGAGATCTTTCTTATCAACTTCAAATTCAAGCCAAGCACCGCGGCTTGGAATTACCTTTGCTGTAAAGACATCTTTGTCAGAAGTCTTCTCAATAATCTTTTCAAAATAAACACCAGGTGAGCGAACAATCTGTGAAACAACAACGCGCTCGGTTCCATTAATAACAAAAGTTCCGCGAGCAGTCATTACAGGGAAGTCACCCATGAATACTGTCTGAGATTTAATTTCACCAGTGATGTTGTTAGTGAACTCAGCAGTTACGAATAGTGGCTGCGAATATGTCATGTCGCGCTCTTTGCAATCATCGATCGAGTACTTAGGTGGCTCAAAACGGTGATCACGGAATGTAAGACTCATAGTTCCCTGGAAATCTTCGATCGGAGAAATCTCTTCGAAGATTTCTTCAAGACCTGAAGTTGTAGGGATTTCTCCGCGATTCATAGAATCGACTGCTGCGATACGTGAGCGCCATGCATCGTTGCCCAATAACCAGTCAACGCTTTCAACTTGCAGCGCTAATAGGTTTGGAACTTCGAGAGGTTCACGGATCTTTGCGAAAGAGATTCGGCGTGGTGCTACTGATGATTTTTTAGACGCGGCCAAGAGATGTCCTTCCAGACAATAAAGCGGGAACACACAACTATTAGGTCTCAGCCGCTATATGCCCTGACCGTAAGTGTTTTGTGTGAGGTTGAAGAGTAACGCGCTCACCCCGAACCTGTCCAACTCAATGCTTATACATCTAAAGGGCGGATTTGTCTGTGGTTTTCCCTCCCCTGGGGAAAGAAAATCCCCCGCCCAGCCACAGGCCAGACGGGGGATTTCCGAGGAAATTACTTGATTGTGACAGTCGCGCCAGCTGCCTCTAGGGCCGCCTTTGCCTTATCTGCTGTCTCCTTGTTTACCTTCTCAAGAAGAACAGTTGGGCAGGCATCAACTAGATCCTTGGCCTCTTTCAAGCCAAGGCTTGAGTTAAGTCCGCGAACTTCCTTGATAACTGCAATCTTTGCTGAGCCAGCTGATTCAAGAACAACTGAGAACTCATCTTGTGCTGCCTCTGCACCAGCGGCTGCGCCACCGGCTGCTGCAGCTGCTACTGGAGCAGCAGCTGTAACGTCGAACTCAGTTTCAAATGACTTAACGAACTCTGAGAGCTCGACCAATGTCATTTCCTTGAACTGTGCCAATAGATCTACTGTATTGAGCTTTGCCATATTCGTTATTCCTTCTCTTCTGATTCTGGGGTTACTTCTTCGGTTACTACTGCTTCAACCACATCTTCTGTAGCCGCAACTTGAGCTGGAACCTCTGCCACAGCATCGACTGCTGGTGCTTCGGACACTACTGCTTCTTGAACGGACGCAACTGGTGAACCTTGTTCTGACTCAAGCTTGATACGGAGAGCATCGAATACACGAGCCGCCTTAGCAAGCGATCCCTTCATAGCGCCAGCAAGCTTTGCAAGTAGAACCTCACGAGATTCAAGATTTGCAAGCTGCATGATCTCTTCTTTAGTAACTTCCTTGCCTTCGTAGATTCCGCCCTTGATTACAAGAAATGGATTCTCTTTAGCGAAATCGCGCAAGCTCTTAGCCGCATCGATTGGATCTCCATTAATGAAGGCAACTGCAGATGGACCAACGAAAAGCTCTGGTGAGAGATCTACTCCGGCATTCTTTGCTGCGATCTTAGTAAGAGTGTTCTTCACAACTGAGTACTTGGTTTTATCACCAAGTGCACGGCGAAGTTGTTTCATCGAGGTCACGGAAAGTCCGCGATACTCGGTGAGGATTGTTGCTGTCGCGGTACGGAAATCTTCCGTTAGCGCTGCAACTGCTGCTTCTTTTTCTGGGCGAGCCATTCGGTTCACCTTTCCTGGTACTTAGCGACCTCAGGAAAATAAAAAAATCCGTAACGCGTAAGCGCGCACGGATTAATGTGAACACCTACGCGGGTTGAGATTTCCTCATTTAATGAACCAACCTTGCGGTGGATCCAGACCTGCGGTCTTTGGTTATGGCGTAAGGCTAGGGCGAGGTGCCTTGGCCGGTCAAATTGAGCGTAAAAAACCGGCTCCTTCGAAAGCGGAAGGGACTTTAACGAACCAAGTCCCGAGCTCGAAGGAGCCGGTTTTACTTAACTATTAGTTAGATGCAGGCTCGCGAACGAGGTTTGGATCAACTGCGATTCCAGGTCCCATCGTTGTTGAGATAACTGCCTTTTGAATGTAGCGACCCTTTGAAGAGTTTGGCTTTGCGCGCAGAACTTCTTCCATCGCAGCTGCGTAGTTCTCTGCAAGCTGTTGAGCGGTAAATGATGCCTTACCGATAAGGAAGTGAAGGTTTGAGTTCTTATCAACGCGGAACTCAATCTTTCCACCCTTAATATCTGTAACTGCCTTTGCAACATCGGTTGTAACTGTTCCGGTCTTTGGGTTTGGCATCAAGCCACGAGGTCCCAGAACCTTTCCAAGTCGACCGACCTTACCCATGAGATCTGGTGTTGCAACTACTGCATCGTAATCAAGACGGCCCTTTGCGACCTCTTCGATGAGTTCGTCTCCACCAACAATGTCGGCACCTGCTGCACGAGCAGCATCGGCCTTATCACCGTTAGCAAATACCAAAACGCGGGCAGTCTTTCCTGTGCCATGTGGCAAGTTAACTGTTGAGCGGATCGCTTGATCGGCTTTCTTTGGGTCAACGCCAAGAACCAATGCAACCTCAATAGATGCGTTGTACTTAACCGTTGATGTTTCCTTAGCAAGTGTTACTGCCTCGAGTGGGGTGTAAAGGTGATCTTTAGTTACCTTAGCCGCAGCCTCGTTATATTTCTTTGAGCGCTTCATGTCTTCCTCATTCTTTCGTAGGTTGTGGTTAGCGAACCAGCGCGGTTCTCCCACATCTTTTTCTCACGATGAGAA
The DNA here is from genome assembly GCA_044370765.1 of Candidatus Planktophila sp. Taxonomy (GTDB): domain Bacteria; phylum Actinomycetota; class Actinomycetes; order Nanopelagicales; family Nanopelagicaceae; genus Planktophila. The sequence goes on from JBILUX010000013.1 coordinate 14,258, forward strand.
AAAGAATTCTTTACTTATCCGTTAGTTGTGATTCCCATTGAGCGTGCAGTGCCAGCGATGATGCGTGATGCGGCATCGATGTCATTTGCATTTAGGTCATCCATCTTTACCTTTGCGATTTCAGCAACTTGAGCCATGGTGATGTTAGCTACCTTGGTCTTGTGTGGAACTGCAGAGCCTTTTTCAACGCCAGCTGCCTTCAAGATAAGGCGTGATGCTGGTGGTGTCTTAAGGATGAATGTGAAAGAGCGATCTTCGTAGACAGTGATCTCTACTGGAATGATCTGACCCTTTTGAGCTTCGGTTGCGGCGTTATAGGCCTTAACGAACTCCATGATGTTGACACCATGCTGGCCAAGGGCAGGACCTACTGGTGGAGCAGGTGTTGCTGCGCCAGCCTGGATCTGCAACTTGATGAAGCCGGTTGCCTTCTTCTTTGGTGCCATTTCTGTTCCTCTTTTTTCTTTTTCGTTATCTGGGGTAATTAAATCTTTTGTACTTGCGCGAATGAGAGCTCTACAGGTGTTTCACGTCCGAAGATTGAAACAAGAACCTTCAGCTTTGCCTGCTCTGGCATGATCTCTGAAATCGATGCTGGAAGCGTTGCAAATGGACCATCCATAACGGTTACTGACTCACCGATTTCAAAGTCAATCAGACGGATATCAATTTTGTCTGACTTCTTAACTGGGCGAGGTGCCAAAATCTTTTCTACTTCATCCATGCTCAATGGGCTTGGATGATGTGCATTACCAACGAAACCAGTAACGCCAGGAGTATTTCGAACGGCCGACCATGATTCATCGGTGAGATCCATACGGACTAATACATAACCCGGATAGATATTACGCTTTACCATTTTGAAAGCGCCGTTCTTGAGCTCTTTAACCTCTTCTTCAGGGACTTCAATCTGGAAGATGTAATCCTCCATATTTAAAGATTGAATACGAGTTTGAAGGTTGCCCTTAACTTTCTTTTCATAACCTGCATAAGAGTGGACTACATACCAATCACCGAGAGCCGTGCGCAGTGTGCGACGGAATTCAGCGTTTGGATCGTTCTCATCGGATTCGATGTCGCCATCTTCATCTGATGCGAGCGCGAGTTCAGGCTCTGTCGAAGATGTGGCTTCGGCGACAACGTCTTCACTTACATCTTCTGCAACCGGAGATGCGATCTCTGTTGCCGAGGCGGCAAGAGCTGCCTCAAATGCATCAGGCTTCTGTGTATCTAGGTTCTGCTCTTCAGTCATTTCTCTTCCTTATCCAAATACCCAGAAAACGATCTTTGTTAGAACAAGATCGAGAAGGGAGACAACTGCAATGATGAAAGTTACGAATACCAATACAACGGCTGTGTAGGTCGTTAGCTGATTGCGGGTTGGCCAAACAACCTTCGTTAGCTCGTTTGTAATTTGGCGGTAGAAAAGGCCGACGCGCGCAAATAGACCGAGCTTCTCGGCTACTTGTTCAGTTGGTTCTGTCATCGTCATTTCCTTTTCTATTCAACGTACTTTCCTAGAACAACTTGCAGGGCAGGAGGGACTCGAACCCCCAACCGGCCGCTTTGGAGACGGCAACTCTAGCCAATTGAGCTACTGCCCTTCGCACGGGGGCATGGCAAAACCATAGGGAAAAGCAAACCCTCGTGAGCGTTGAAGTGTAGAGGCAAGGAGGGGTTCAGGTCTAACTCGCATCTGGAATACGGCAGACTGGGGCCATGAGTTCACGAATATCCTCTCGAATCGCGGCGATTGCCGAATCTGCCACTTTGGCCGTTGATGCCAAGGCCAAGGCCCTAAAAGCGCAGGGGCGTCCCGTCATTGGCTTTGGCGCGGGTGAACCTGATTTTCCAACCCCTGATTACATTGTTGAAGCCGCCGCTGCCGCAGCTCATGTTGCATCCAATCATCGTTACACGCCGACGCCAGGGTTGCCAGAGCTTCGAGAGGCCATTGTCGTTAAGACAAAGCGCGACTCAGATTATGAAATTACATCGGATCAAGTATTAGTTACTAACGGTGGCAAGCAGGCCGTGTACCAAGCCTTTGCAACAATTATCGATGAGGGCGATGAGGTTCTTTTGCCTTCTCCATTTTGGACAACGTATCCAGAATGCATCAAATTAGCCGGCGGGGTTGCAGTAGAAGTATTTGCCGATGAAACACAAAATTATTTAGTTACAGTCGAGCAGTTAGAAGCTGCGCGTACTGCAAAGACAAAGGCGATTCTCTTTTGCTCTCCCTCTAACCCAACCGGCTCTGTTTATTCTCTTGAACAAGTTAAGGCGATTGGCGAATGGGCGCTGAAAAATAATATCTGGGTAATTTCAGATGAGATTTACGAGCACTTGCTATACGACGGTGCTACTGCCCCAAGCATGCCTGTTGTGGTTCCTGGACTTGCCGACACCTGCATTATTGTGAACGGTGTCGCAAAGACATATGCAATGACAGGTTGGCGAGTTGGCTGGATGATCGGACCTAAAGATGTCATTAAGGCTGCAACAAATCTGCAATCTCATTTGACATCGAATGTTTCAAATGTTTCTCAGCGCGCTGCAATCGCAGCAGTGAGTGGAGACTTAGCCGCAGTACACACAATGGGTGAGGCCTTCAATCGCCGTCGTGCATTAATTGTTGGACTGCTAAATGAGATTCCTGGTTTCGTCTGTCCGACTCCAACTGGTGCTTTCTAC